>JAFDJF010000143.1 GCA_019307645.1 Deltaproteobacteria bacterium | reverse complement strand
GGCACACTTACAGCGGGAATGTCAGGTTTCATCCTCTCATTTGTCTTTAGCAGTGCTTATCATCGTCTTGTCGAAGAGAGGGAACTGGAGTTGAGGTTTGGGGAGGAATACCGAATGTATAGATCAAGGACACCATTCTTGATTCCTCGATTTCCATAACCAATTGTGCACTCCCCGGCAGAGACGGCGGTCAGCTCTATTGTGGGGCTTTTATGCGAAACACGTAAAATGAGGAGTAATTCAATGAAAGCATTGGAGAACCTTTCTGTTCATATGAAAGACAGGCAGGCGGATTTAATAAAGGCAAAGGAAGAAGGACGCAAGATCGTGGGCTATACGCCTGGGGGATATTTGCCTGAAGAGCTTGTGATAGCGTCCGGGGCAATCCCCTTCGGGCTCATTCGGGGGGGTGAGCATGCGCCGGTTGAAGCTGCCAGTGCCTACCTGCCTCGCTGGCTGGACACCTTTTGCCGGGCCCAGGTCGGATACAAAATCCTCAAGGAAGAGCCCCTCTACGATTTGATTGATCTTCTTGTCGTACCGGTCACAGACAACAATATCAGGGCTATTCCCGAGTGCTGGGGTTTCTTTACTGATACGGAGATATACCAGTTCGGAGTTCCCCATGCAAAGACAGATCATGCCTTTGACTATTATCTCGAAGGCCTCCGTCTGCTGACCGAAAAGCTGGAGAGCCTGACAGGCATCAGGATTGAGGAACAAAGGCTCAAGGAGAGCATTCATCTGTTGAATCGGGAAAGGGTTTTGCTCCGGGAACTCAGCTTGATGCGCCGGTCTGAGCGGCTTCCCATCGGTTTCGGAGACTTCCTCGCCCTGAATCACGCCTCCTTCATATTGGATAAGGTGACCATGGTGGATATTTTGGAGTCAGTGGTCGCGGAGGTGCATGAGCAGGACCCGCCGCCGTTTAAGGGACCTCGAATCCTGCTCACAGGGTCGACCCTGGCCATGGGTGATGACAAGATTGTAAACCTGATCGAGGAAGCCGGTGCCTCGATCGTGATCGAGGAGTTTGCTGAAGGGGTACGGCATTATTGGGAGGATGTAACGCCGAATGGTGATTTGGCCATGTCTCTGGCCGATCGATACTTCCGCCGCAGAGTCCCTCCTGCCTGGTTTCGTCCGGGAAAGGAAAGGCACGAGTTCCTGATCAAGTTGGCAGGGGACTTCAAAGTGGATGGGGTGATCTGGTATCAGATGATGTATCGGGATTCTTATGATATCGAGTCCTATTACTTCCCTGAAATCCTGAAAAGGGAGACCGGCCTTCCCATGCTTAAGATCGAATCAGACTATGATGCCGCTGAAATAGGTCCCATGTGGACACGTGTCGAGACCTTTGTTGAGGGGCTTAAAATCACCAAAAAAAACAGGAGGTGATCATGTCCAAGGAATTACTTCAATTGTGCGGGTTTGAACCCGATGAGATTGAGCGGGAACAGAAGCGAATCGACCGGGTATTTGAGAAACTGGAGTTGACACCCTCAGACATCGAGCAGGCCGAAAAACGCGTTAGAAAGAATTTTGATACTTCCTTAAAGGGGGTACGTAAGTGCCTGGGTATCTGGATTAAACAACTTTTTGACCTGGTGATGGCACGGGAGGAGGGCAAGAAGATTGTTTATCCCAGTTTCCCCAGCATTCCCATGATCGGTTTGGCTCTGAACCTGGCCTCTGAAGAGATTTATTGTCAGTCCCCTGAGATTGTTCTGGATTTGGCTATGGGGCAGATTCTGGGGAAGATTGATCCCATCCTGGAGGAGGCCGAAGCCAAGGGGCTTCCACCGGGCATCGCAATGTGTTCGCTGAACCAGGCGCGATTGGGAGGGATATCCAAAGGGATCATCCCGCTTCCTGACCTGATGCTGCCCTCGGGCTCCTTCTGTGATCAGGCACCCAAAGTGGACGATCTTCTGCACGAGGTCTATGGCATAAAGACGGTTTTTTTTTTTTTTTTTATGGACTCGGCTTCTGCTGACTACCCCCATACGGATCCGCGGCGTGTGAAGTACTTTGGAAAAGAGATCCGGCGAGCACTCGACGAAACGCAAGAGACGCTTGGCATTGAAATCAGCGATGAAGCACTGGATAAGGCCCTGCAGGAAATGGTGAAGCTCTACTACGCCCTGGTGGGACTGTGGGATTTGATGAGAAAGGATCCTGTACCCGTGAGTCAGGCAGATCTGGGGCCGTTCTTCTGGATGCTGGCCTCTCCGGAGCGCCGGTGTATGGCAGAGGCCTTTAAGGCTATAGCCCAACTCACGAGAGAGGTCAAACAGCGAGCCGATGAGGGCAGGGGAGTTGTTGAGAAGGGGGCGCCCCGCGTTCTCTTGTTCAGCCATCACATGACAGATCCCGCGATAATGCACATGATTGAGGATGCGGGCCTGGCGATTTCTTTAACCTCTCTTGCATCAATATCCAACGCGATGGCGGAGTCCTTTGCCGGTGAACAATACACCACATTTGAGGACAAGGCAGCAGATCAACTCCTGAGTGTCGGCATCTATCATAGTGTCAAAGGCCTGATTGAACGCTGCAAAGAACTCAGTAAGGGATGGCAGGTGGATGGTTTCATTAATTTATACCCTTTTTCGTGTCGACCGCTTGCGCTCCATCCGCTGATCGCGAAAAAGGACATCGAGGGGGAGCTTGGCATTCCGGTGCTGGCCCTTGAAGGGGATTTTTACGATACGAGGAGTTACAGTGCTGAGGCGCTGAAAACCAGGGTAGAGACTTTTGCTGAAATGCTGAGAGCCTCCAGGGCATCGGCGGCGGCGTGATATAGTGGGGGCAGGGGGAATGTGAATTTATTTTTGCGCGAGCCCTTAAGAGAATGCCCAATGAGTTTCATCGGATATTAACTTTTCAAGCCAGGTTAAAAATTTAAAGGGTATCTGAGTCCTCACACCTACTTTGTCACGTTAGTAAACAACGTTAAGTCCTTGTAATGCCAAACAGCGAGCCTATCTGTAATAACTGCCGTGCGTATGATGGTATTTGATGACCGACCCGGCAACATTTACCCCGGACGTTGCAGCACTGTGTGTTCCCAGACCATAACCGCCGGCATCTGTGCCGACGTAGAACAGACCTCCGATCGGGCCTTTTATTGAAGGCTTGTATTTCCCGGTCTGGCCCACAATCTGTGCCAGTCCGATACATTCACCGCCCTGACCCGGCAGAACGGCATCCTTGCTGAGCGCAGGGACATGCTCAGGCCCGAATGGTTCCTTTTTATCAATACAATCCAGGAGCTCAGGGATTACTTTTTCGATAATTTCCTCCAGTTTCTCCCTCCAGGGGGTATAGTCCATATTCGGGTCAGGCGGACATGTGATGCCGGTATGGATGAGCTGTTTGCCTTCAGGGGCCATGCCTGGAAAAAGTGAGTTGGTCTGCATCCAGAGGTAGGGCGCCTCTGGCATTTCACCTTTAATGGATTTTGCAATATCAATAGAAGTTGATAGGGCTTTATGAGAGAAATAGCCGATATATGGGTACTCCAGAACACGTTTATTTAGAAAGTACCGGTACCCGCAGAAACCCAGGCTGGGAACAAGTTCTTTTGCCCAGCTTATATAGCTTTTATCAAAGTGTTCCCTGTCGATCAGTTTGAGAACCGTGGGCTGGATTCCTGCGTTGCTTATAACGATCGGCGCGCTGAAAGTGCCTTTTTCCGAAACGACTTCGCTGACGCTTCCGTCCTTTACCTCAATTTTTTTAACGCGGTTGTCGAAAATCAGTTCTCCGCCGTTTTCCTTGACTGTGTCACAGAATTTTTCAAACAGTCCGCCAAAACCTCCCCCATAATAACGGATTGCTCCGCCTGTTGCCGAATCCTGGAAGCATCTTACAAATTCTGATGCGCTTGCAACATCCGCAGGCATCTCAAGGTTTCCTTCTGCCATGAGGCAGGCGATGAAGACTTTTAACCCATGGGGAAGGGTGTGTCTTTCAAGCAACTCATTTACACTGAGATCATCCAGACGATCAACCTCGTGGGGTTTCATCTCCAGCAGTTGGGCCAGAAACACGATGGCAGCTTCCATTTCATCGTCCCTGACATTGAGGAATTTGAACATTTCGTTCGGATCCATGGAATCCGTGCCGCCGCGTGAAACCATAGTATTGATTTTTCCGGTCTCATCCTCATAGCACATCAGTCCGATGGGATCAGGACGAAATGTTTCCACCCTGTCTTCAATTCCAATTTCTCTAATAACATCTGAAAATTTGTCGTCATAGGCCGGCACGCCGAAAATCGGAAACATTTCATAGGTAAATCCGTCCCGGGAAAAGGTCATCATTGTTCCGCCTGCTCTGGGGTTTTTGTCTAGGACAAGCGTTTTAAGTCCCCATTTTGCAAGAAGTGCGGCGCTGGTACTGCCGCCGGGACCTGCCCCGATCACAATTACATCATAATCATATTGCGCCATGTCGAGCTCCTCGTGAAAAATATTCTGACAGGATTAATCCGCCTGGGCGGAAACGGGATTTTTTTCTCGTTCCTACGCTCCTGCGTGGGAATGCATAATCAGGCCGAGTCTGATAATTCTCTTGACACAACACCATTTGCTGCATAGCTTACTCGGACTGAAAAAACAGGATCAAATCCCTTCAAACTTTTAAAACTGAAGTTCAGCCATTATGGAACATACGGAAATAACTAGAAATAGAAAGATCGATGCCGTACTGTTTGATTTTGGAGGCGTGTTTACGGCATCACCCTTCAGGACAATCGAGGCAGCAGGCGCTGAACTGGGCGTCTCAATGGATCAATTCGCTCAGATCATGTTCGGCCCGTATTCTGAAGACACGGATCATCCCTGGCACAGACTCGAACGTGGCGAGATCACGCTTGAGGATGCTGCGGAAAAGATCCGGGTCCTCGGTAAAGACCAGGGGATTGACTTTGATCCTCTGCAAGTGCTGTTCAGCATTGGCGGAGGAAACGGTGACCAAAACCCCCTGGTTGACCGGGTTCGACAATTGAAAAGAGACGGCTATCAGACTGCAATTATTACAAACAATATCGCCGAGTTTCAGGACCTCTGGCGCGCGCTGCTTCCTGTTGACGAGCTTTTTGACCTTGTGGTTGACTCAAGCGTTGAGGGAATCCGGAAACCGGACCCTGAAATGTTTCGTCTTGCCCTTTCCCGGCTCGGGGATATCCCGCCTGTGCGTTCAGTGTTTCTGGATGATTATGATTCCAATGTAAATGCCGCCGTCAGTTTAGGGATTCATGGCATATTGGTGGGTGAAGATAAACAAAAGGCTGTTCAGGATCTGGATAAGATCCTCGGACACGGTTAATCCAGTCCTGAGAGTTCTGCAATCTTGTCCTTCAGCTGCAGCATGGTGCTCGTATCACCTTCCACCCTGCATATCCCGTCTGTCCATGCATCCTGAAGTTTCAAATCTCCTCTCTGGATCGCCTTCCAGTCTTCTACTGAAACACGCATGGTACAATCGGGATTTTCAACAAGGCCTTCATGCCTTTCCACCGTGCCTCTGTCGCTTACAAGATACCAGTCAAAGCCTGAGGGGCCTGTAAAACGGACCTGGGCCGTAAGGGTTATCTCGTCAAGTTTTCTTTCTGTTTTCATGGGCGCCGGAGGTTCAAGATCCAGGAGCATTGCAAGTCTCTGGGTTGACGCGTTGTTCAGCTCAATATCATCAGGAAGCGGAATCCCCTGTTTCTTAAAACCTTTGAATACGGATACGAGAATAAGGCCGAACCTGAATGCTGCAAGGACATCGTTGTATAAAAGGTTTTTTACCTGGTACCCTGTAATCTCCTCCCAGTACCTGTTTGTCTCATCCCGGTCAGGTATGCCTTCAAGGCGAGCGAACCCGGCCCCTTGTGTATGCTGCCAGTCCAGAAAGTAATAAAAACTCAAATCAGATTCCGGATCACTGATATATGCCATCTCCCAGTCCATGGCAAGCTTCACGTTATACTCATCGTCAAACATCAGGTTTGCAAGCTTTGGATCTCCCCAGCAAAGCGCTACCTGTTGAGGTTCGTATCTATTTTCCCTGAGCCACTTCAATGATGATTCAATAATGGGATGGGATTCATCCCGTGTGTTTTTTACCCAATCAAAAAATCGTTCCCAGTAGACAAGCTGTCTGTCAATGGGGTCGGTGCCTTTACCCGGCGTACCAAGGAATGAAAATCCGAGTCTTTTCCAGTCCAGGGTGTGGGTTTCCGCCATGACCTTTACACCATTTAGCCACATCTTCCTGCGCTCAGCAGGAGTGGCCTCATAGAAAAAACCGGAAGTGACATATGGCGGAAAATCCGCAGGGACTCGTCCTTCCACCCGGTCCATTAAAAAAAACGGAGCGCCTACGATGGATTCATCATCATCGTACCAGTACACATTGGATACGGGAATCGGTGTATCCTTTAAAAATGCCATAATTTTAAACTGTTTTAAGATATCATATTCCGGAAAGATCGTTGTTGTCTCAGGCGCCTTTCTCAGGGCCACATGT
>JAFDJF010000142.1 GCA_019307645.1 Deltaproteobacteria bacterium | reverse complement strand
TGCCATCGATGCGACGAAAATTCAAAATGAACTGGGGTGGCACCCCTGTCATCAATTTAAAGAGGCGCTGGAAGCAACCGTAGACTGGTATACGAATCATATGGAATGGGTTGACTCTGTACGAAGCGGGGAATATCGCAGGTGGATTGAAGTAAACTATGATAAAAGAACGGTATAAGGTGGAAGGGGCAAGGCGGAAGGTGGAAGATCTACCCCATACCGTATACCATAAACCGCATACCGTTCCCTTATAAAAGGAATCACAATATGAAAGGAATTATACTGGCCGGCGGTGCAGGGTCACGGCTGTACCCCCTGAGCAAAGTGATAAGCAAACAACTGCAATCTATATATGATAAACCGATGATATACTATCCCCTTTCCACACTCATGCTGGCCGGAATAAAGGATATCCTCATTATCACGACACCCGAGGACATGCCAAGGTTCCAGGATCTTTTGAATGACGGTTCAAAGTGGGGAATCAGGCTTTCATACGAGGAGCAGCCAAAGCCGGAAGGCATTGCGCAGGCATTCATAATCGGAGGACAATTTATAGGCCTTGATTCGGTTGTTCTGATCCTGGGGGACAACCTTTTTTATGGCCCCTACAACTTTCTGAGAGATGCATTAAAAAGAAAACACGGTGCCACCGTGTTCGGGTATTACGTAAAAGATCCGGAAAGATATGGCGTGGTCGAATTCGATCAAAATGGGAAAGCAATTACCATCGAGGAAAAACCCGAAACGCCTAAATCCAATTATGCGGTTACCGGCCTCTATGTATATGACAATAAAGTAGTAGAAATTTCAAAAAACATCAAGCCGTCAGCCAGAGGCGAGCTTGAGATTACGGACGTCAATCTGGAATACCTCAAACTGAATGACCTCTATGTTGAAATCATTGGAAGGGGAATCGCCTGGCTTGATACCGGAACCCATGAGAGCATGCTTGAAGCCTCCCAGTTTGTCGCGACACTGGAAAAAAGGCAGGGACTCAAGTTTGGCTGTGTGGAGGAAGTGGCCTGGCGTATGAAGTTTATTGATAAAAACAGGTTTACAGACTTAATCGAGGATATCCCGGATTGCCCTTATAAGGAATACCTGTTTACGATCCTTAAGGAAAAAAAATGAAACTCATCCTAGTCTCTTTGCTGCTGTTTGCATGTTTTTCTCAAAACGGGGGCAAAGACCCCAGTTGTGTAAGCGGGGATTGTGCGGATGGAGAAGGAACATGGCTGGCAAAAGACGGCAGTAGATATGTGGGGCAATGGAAGAATGGAAAGATGGACGGACTGGGAAGATACATGTATCCCGATGGCACTGTTTACGATGGCGGATGGAAAAACGGTAAAATGAACGGGCAGGGAACGTGGGTCAATCCTGGCGGTCTCAAATATGAGGGCGGATGGAAAGATGATATGATGAACGGACAGGGGATTTTAACCTTCCCTGACGGAAAAGTGCATGAAGGTGAATGGCATCATGGTGAGTTTCGCGGGCACTTGAATGTGTCCTCCCTTTCCGGGGGCACAACAAATGAAGAAGATTTAACGTACGGAAAGTCGAAAACGCAGGGGACACTGACACCATCTGATGAGAAAACAAATAACAGTCAACCTGAGGCAGGGCGGGAAATTCTGACTTACCCCATCAACAACAAACACGCAGTTATACCCGGGGAAAGGATGAATTATGAAAAAGAAGCAATAATTCCACCCGGCGACCCAAAAAATGAAGACCAACCGGTTACCGAGCCGGCATACGGTATCAGTACTTACACTTATCCTGACGGCGGCATATACGAAGGCGCGTGGAAGGATGGCAAAAGAAATGGTCAGGGAACATACACCTATCCTGACGGCGGCATATACGAAGGTCAATGGAAGGATGGCAAAAGAAATGGTCAGGGAACATACACCTATCCTGACGGCGGTATATACAAAGGGGAATGGAAGGATGATGGTGCCAATGGCCAGGGAATTCTCTCATATTCTGACGGCAGTGTATATGTGGGCAAGTTCAGAAACAGCAAGCGGCATGGGTGGGGAACCATGACTTCCCCTGAGGGCATTAAACATGAAGGTGATTGGCGGAATGGTGAATTTGTCGAAAGGTAAGGGCGCGGATTAAGGATAAAATTTGTGGCGGGAACTTTAAACACTTGGGATTTACTCCCGGCTTGGCCGGTTTAGGGTTTGCGCAAATTCACATTTTTGCGGGAGCCCTTAGGAGGTTTCTGTATGAAGACAACCACACTGGAAAAACTTGAAAAAATAAAGGTAACAATGGAAGGCGCAAAGGATGTGTGGAAACAGGTCCCCATATCAAAGGATGACGGCTCACCCATATTCTCCTTTCGGGTGTTTACCATCGAGCCAAAGGGTCATACCCCTTATCACACGCACCCTTTTGAACACTTGAATTACGTCATAAGCGGCACCGGCGTCCTGGTCAATGAAAACGGCCAAGGGCAGGAGATAAAAACAGGCGATTTTGCCCTGATCCTTCCCGATGAAAAACACCAATACAGGAACAAATCTGCCGGGGAACCGTTAGTCGTGATCTGTGCCGTTCCCAGGGATTATGAATAGAAACTTCTTGTGGCCGGGCCCGATTTCGTCCAGAAGCGCACCACAACTTTAGTTCATTTTTTGTGGCCTCATTTCAAAGACCTCTCTGGAGTCAACCCAGAACCTGGCCATTTGGGCCAGGATCTTTACTATCTTTTAATGGAGGTGTTATATGGGAAAGGGTGATAGAAAGACCAAACGAGGGAAAATCTGGAGGGGGACCTCCGGGAAAAAACGCCCAAAAAAGAAAAAAGCGACAGCTGCCAAACAGGCATAGTGAAACCCATAGGTGAGGTATGCTGGGGATTTCCACATGC
Source organism: Deltaproteobacteria bacterium (assembly GCA_019307645.1). Next base: position 6,429 of record JAFDJF010000142.1, on the reverse strand, counting down.
TGGTGGCATGGCACATCCCTGCAGGGAAATGAAATAGTAAGCGATGTGTAACTTTTATGGATATTACTAAGCTCAAACAGGCGGAGGACTCGCTGAAAAGAAGCCTGGAGTTCTCCCAACTTCATTCTGACCTTGCAAACGCATTCATCGAATTACCTCCCGACGAATTTGGAAAAACAATAGAAAATTTCCTGGAGCGTGTTGTTGAGTTTACTGGTGTTGATCGGGGCATCTTAGTGTATTGGCCGGAAGGTGACACAAGTTCTCGTGAGATATATTCCTGGAATAGAAAGGGAATTAAGCAGTACCGCCTGCCAGTTCCTTCTGAAAAGCTTTCTTATCTGGCTGAAACCATAAGGAAGGGCGAGATCTTCTCATTCTCAGACATTAATGAACTTTTTTCTGAAGCGGAGAAAGACTATTTTCTAAACGAGGGTACTAAATCAACAATAATGATCCCGATGATGATTGAAGGCAAGGTTTTAGGTGCATTAATATTTGCTTCCTTTAGCGCAACAAAAACATGGCCTCACGATCTGGTTCAACAGCTCCGGTTTATCGGCCGAACCTTTACGTATGCTCTGGAGAGGAAGCATACTGAAAAGGCGTTTCGAGAAAGCGAAGAAAAGTATAGAAATCTTGTGGAATTAAGCCCAGATCCAATTGTTATAATTCAGGACGATCGCTACCGTTTTATCAATTCGGCTTTTACAACGCTTTTAGGTTACACTCAAAAAGACGTAGATAATGGATTGAGTTTCTATGAGGTTGTTCAGAGTCACGACAAAGAGACCGTCAGTCGTCGATACCAAGATCGGATTTCCGAGAAACCAGTTGGAAAAAAGTTCACCATTAATCTTATCTCCAAAGAGGGCAAAGTTATACCTTTTGAATCTTCGGGTATTAAGATTAACTATAACGGAAGACCTGCCTTTATGTCGATTGCTCGCGATATTACCGAGCGAAAGCAAGCAGAGGAGGGGCTGAAAAAAGCTCATGATGAATTGGGAAAAAGGGTGCAGGAACGCACGGCTGAAATGGCAGTAATAAATGAACAGTTGAGAGAGAAAATTGAAGAACATAAAGCGATAGAAAAGGCATTACGTGAAAGTGAGGAGAGATACAGATCGCTTTTCGATAATGCGGGCGCCTTGATACAAGTTTTTGACCCTGACGGGATTAGCCTGATGATCAATGAAACGGCTGCTGATTATTATGAAGGAACCCCCGATGATTTTGTTGGAAAATCATTTCATGATTTTCGTCTTCAGGAGGCAGATGAATATTTAGAGAGGATTCAAGCCATTGTAAAATCAGGGGAGGGCCTGTCTTTTGACGAGTTTATAAGGTTGCCTTCGGGGAAGGAGGGATGGTTCTTATCAAATTCCCATCCCCTGAGGGATGCAGGCGGGAATATCATTGCCGTTCAAATAATTACCCAAGACATTACCCAGAGAAAAAAGGCAGAGGAGGCGCTGCGTAAGAGCCGGGAAGAATACCGAAACCTTTTAAATTTGATCCCGGACCCGGTTGTTGTCATTCAGGACGACCAATTTTCCCTTATCAATCCGGCAGTTACAAAATTACTAAAATATGATCAAAAGGATTTGGAAGATGGCTTAGATGTTTTTTCTATTATACACAAAGATGACAGAGAAAGGTCCCGGGATCGATTAGACAGGCGGCTTTCCGGCAAAAAAGTCTACCCCCAAAGCGATCTCATCACCCTCATTTCCAAAGATGGCACGCAGATACCTTGCGAAATCGCCGGTGCGTTGATTAATTACAGTGGCCGACCTGCCGATTTGGCGATTATTCGAGATATTACCGAACGCAAGCGGACCGAAGACTTCATCCGCGACCTCACACACCAACTCATTATGTCTCAGGAACGTGAACGTCAAATGATTTCACACGAATTGCATGATACTGTGGCTCAAGACCTTTCCGCTCTTAGAATTCAATCCAAAACGCTTTTGGAATACAAATCACTGAGTGGAGGGATCAGAAAAAAAATTTCAGAAATATATGATAGCCTGCACAACACTCTAAACACTGTACGCGATATATCGTATTATCTAAGACCTCCCGGTCTGGATAAATTAGAACTGGCGCGAATCCTTTATCAATTTTGCGAAGATTTTTCTGAAAAAACCGGTATCCGAGTTGACTTCAATGCAGCGGGTATTGAACAAACAGGCCTGAATTATAAAATCAAGATTAACCTGTATCGTTTGGTTCAAGAAGGTCTTAATAATGTCAGGAAACATGCTTATGCCAACAGGGTTTCCGTTAAACTTGTCTCATCTTTTCCCAACATCATTCTCCGGATTGAGGATGATGGTAAAGGATTTGACTTGAAGGAACGCAAGGCCTCTGCTCTTAAAGAAAAGCGGATGGGACTTCACAGCATGGAAGAACGGACCAGTCTTCTTCAGGGCAGAATGGATATCAATTCCATTCCTGGTAAGGGTACGAAAATTACCATAACAATTCCCTGTGCAGATGAAATTACTGAGCCTCTAGAAAACCCTGTTAATCTTTGATGACCGCATTTTCAGTCTATGAGAATCAAACCTATGGCAAACGGCGTATGGTCTTTGGGATAATCCTTGGAAAATGCGCAATACCCCCACATATAGTGCTGCCATCCAAGGTTCGCAGCCAATCGAATGAAATCAACGCAGAACGTCTGCTCAACGCTCGGCTTTGCAATTGTGGGGAACCGACAGATCCCGGTTTTCATTTCCTGACAGGAATCGAACTCCTCGCACAGGCTGAGCAGGCACGGGCCGAAATGACAGTTCACCACAAAATAGTGGCCGTCGTAGTACGCGGCGCTCTGCACATAATCGCCAATGTGCCAGAAGTATCTCTGCATCGACGCCAATCTGTGCCGCCCCTCCGGACTTTGCACGTGATCGATTATGCCCGGGCCCGTGACATATTCCCTTCCCTCCACCGGTACGTCCACGCGGTAGACAATGGCCCAGTTGTACGCATCCATGTACTCCTTGGCCTGCTGGAACGTGCCGGAGCAATGCGGAGGGCAGCTTCCGCTTCGGCCGTAAAAAGGGCACTTGGGAGAAGAACACTTCAGAATGACCCGCGGGTCCTGCGGGATTTCGCGGGCACTGACAATCCGGGCGTCATCGGCACCCTTTTCCTTGATCAACGTAACGTAATCCTGAAGGTGTGATTCCAGTTCTTCATGTGTGCAGGGGATGCGCGAGGTGCGCATGCGGGGTATGTCCTGGGACTGCGGTATTCCGACCTTTGGAGCGGGGTTGTCGAACATTTTCATAGCCGCATCTTTTGTCACAATGAGTATCTCCTTTCCTGCACATGGGATGGGGAACGCTGATAAAAAAATAAAAATCTATCCATTTTCCGAACCATGATGTGGTGCAGGACACCAGGTGCGTCCAGGCGCGCTTTTCTCACCATAGTTCATCTTTGCCGAACAGAACACCCATTGTCAACTTACTTTTTTACCCATTTTGGCATCTCATCTTCAGGTCATTTTTGGCAGATTTTGAAGAGCAAAAACCTTGAAATAGTCCACTATTACTGCGTCTTTTGCTCTTAAATATCTATCAAACCTAACCTAAATCTGAGCGCCAAAAATGTGAATTTATTTTTGCGCGAACCCTAAGCCTTTATGGTTTCAAACAAATGGTTGAAATTCAGGATTTGCCAGGATATGTCGTGGGTATTATGCCCAAACCCTCAGGGCTTTGGGCAGAATTTCAAAAGTGAAGTGCCGGCCCAAAATACATAAAATTTCACCATCAATGTGACCGGGGATGCCTGCCTCGACAAAAATATCAACCTTGTTTGATTGTCTCAGGATCACCGCCTGATGATGAATATGAGTTCCTTTGAAGGTTTTGGGTAAAAGGTTCAATACCCCCAATCTTGACAGTCTGGAAGCGTAACAAATGTCAAGTAGTCCATCATCCAGTTTGGCCTCGGGCGTAAAAAAAAAGCCGCCACCACTCCGTTGACCATTGGCTACGGTAAAAAGCGTGATGGTCTGCTCATGCTGTGTATTGTTGAAGGAAAATTTCGCCTGATAGGGCCATCTGCCAAAGGCAACTACCCATAATGCACTTCCCAGATACATCAAAAAACCCCGCAATATTCTGGTTTTCCGAGTCGTTAAGGCGACTTCAGCGTCAAGCCCCAACCCAACGTTATTGACAAAAAAGTGAGGTTTACCATCTACCGTGACCCGGCCCACATCAATAGCCCGCTCTGAGCCGTTTTTCAGGATAGTGCAAGCCTGGTCGATGTCAGAAGGGATACCCAGGGAATGAGCCAGATCATTCCCGGAACCGGTGGGAATAATTCCAAGGGTGGGCGCTTGTCCTCCCTTCTGTGCGGCAATGAGCAACCCATTGACAATCTCATGGCACGTTCCATCACCGCCAACAGCAATCACTCGTCTATAACGCTCAGGTACAGTCTGTTGGGCAAAATCCGTTGCCTGACCGGGGGCCTCAGTCTTTTGCACTTCAAATTCGATCTCCAGGTGCCGCAAGTGATGGATAATTTTAGATAACAGGGCCGCTGTTCGTCCTTTATTGGAGCGGGGATTTACAATTAATTTATCCATCCCTGATTGCCGTCCAGGTGATAGGTGAAGTGAATGAAGCGATAAAGGAGTTGTTGGGTGAAAGACTATAAAGGGATTCAGCTTGCGGGTCAAGTTTAAGCTACGTGAACAAGGCTTTCGCAGGGCCTGTGTAAGCGCAAGGTTTAGTCTGCCTCAAGCTATTATGAAAATTCCGTTCCGTTTTTGCACAATATATGATATATGGAAATTGGGTTTCATGCCAAAGTAAGGCATACGCCAAGCGGTTACTTTGAGGCTTCAACTCAAAGCCACAACATGTAGTGGGCATTATAATGGGGAAAAAAGAAAATAATAAAACGCGCATACTGATCATCGATGACCACCCCCTTTTCAGGGAAGGTCTGAAAACCGTTTTAAGCCGGGATTCTGGACTTGAGGTGGTTGGAGAAGCCGGCAATGCACAGGATGGGCTTGAAGCGGCCAGAAAGATCAGGCCTGATCTTGTGACAGTGGACCTGTCATTACCGGATCGAAGCGGTATTGAACTGACCGGAGAAATACTGAGCTTTCTTCCCGAAACACCCGTCATGTTAATTAGCATGCATTGTAACATTGACTATATCATTCAGGCGATCCGGGCGGGCGCCAAAGGATATCTTCTCAAGGAATCCACATCTGACAGCCTTCTTAAGGCAATTGGATTAATCCTTAAAGGCGAATATTTCCTGGACAGTGCCCTCTCAAATGAAGTGGCAAGAAGGCTGATGGACTCTCCCGATGTAGATGAAAAGATCAGGGATGCTGCCTATGGAAGCCTGAGCCCAAGAGAACAGGAAGTCATGCGTCTGCTGGCTGAAGGGGTCCCCAGAAAAGTTATCGCCAAAAGACTTTGTCTCAGCTATAAAACCGTTGAAAATCACACAACCAGAATATTGAACAAACTTTCCCTTCACAACACGCTTGAACTGGTCCGCTATGCAGCAAAGCTGGGTCTGATCGATGTGGACCTCTGGAAGTCGTAAAAACATTCCCCAAGACCCCTACTTTCCTGTTTTTCCTCCCAATCCGGGAAAATCTCCCGGATTTTCTCTGAAAATGAGGTTTTTTCCCCATTTACATGGGACAGGGAAATGTTGCACAAACGAAATGAGCAACTTTTCTCCTTTTTTAGCTCACCCCTGGCCTTCCTTTACTGCCGTTGGCCTGGAATCTTTTTGGTTTTGCTGTAGGATTAGGACTGTAACTGTTCAGAGATGATGGTTCTTATCGCACCAAAACCCAGCAATATGATTGCACTGGTTACATTCCAGGCTTCAGGAGGGAACCCATAAGATTTGATGAGTTTTATCAGGCTTTCACTCAAGGTTTGGTCTTTGGCAATGACTTTTGCCAAATCCTTGACTGTAATTCTCGGGTCGTAAAGAAGGTCTTGGGCCATATTTAGTTTCTCAGCGCAGTTCATGTTTATGTTATTGGCCTTTGTTTTTAGATTCTTTAGTATTATTTTGTTAATTGACGCGGTTTTGAAACAATTTTTGCATGAAAGGTCGTCCTGTTTGTTGATGGTCTCGGAACTCACAGGCTTAGGGTTCGCGTAAGAATAAATTCACATTTTTGGCGCTCAGATTAGAGCAAAAAGCATTGATTTCATGCTTCCAAAGGACTAAACTGTTACCTTCAAGGTAATTCGGCGCTATATCTTGAGGCTGAGAAGAGAGCCAGTGACGCCAAGTTAGGTAGTGCCCGAACGAAAACTGTCTTTTTCGCCAATATCTGCGTCAGATAAAAATTTTAATCCTCGAAATACTTAATGTATGCCTGCGGTTAAAATTTTTGTCTTCCTTGATCTT
>JAFDJF010000141.1 GCA_019307645.1 Deltaproteobacteria bacterium | reverse complement strand
ATGAAGTCATAAGCGGCTTCAGGGTGGCTCCCGGAGGTGCGCAGGAACTTTACGGCATCATGCCTGATCTCACTTGTCTCGGTAAAATAATTGGCGGAGGGCTGCCGGTGGGGGCCTATGGTGGCAAAAAAGAGATCATGTCCAGGATGGCACCTGTTGGGGATGTCTATCAGGCAGGAACCCTTTCAGGAAATCCTCTGGCTATGGCAGCAGGTCTTGCGACACTTAACATCCTGAAACAGGACGGGATTTACAGTGAGCTTGAAAATAAGGGACGCAGGCTCTTTTCCGGCCTTGAAGAGGCTGCGCAGGTTGCGGGAATTGAGATTACAGTGAACCGTATCGGGTCAATGGGCTCATTCTTTTTTACTCCCGATCCTGTCATCGATTTTGCCTCGGCCAAGGCAAGCAACGGAGAACTGTTCAAAAAATACTACGCAGCCATGCTTGAGCAGGGGATATATCTGGCGCCATCCCCTTTTGAAGCCTCCTTTTTATCCATGGCCCATGGTGAAGCAGAGATCCGGAAGACCATCGAGTGTGCGGAAAAGGCTTTCAGGTCTATTTAAATATTAATCTATTGACTTTAATTAATATCTTGTGATAAATATCACAACCTCAGTTTATAGACAGGGTTTGCGGTTCTTGGCAATATAATGGACGAAGACCTGAAAAAAAGCATCAAAGACCTGGCCTACTTCAGCTCCATCGGTCTTGCCATGGCCCTGTCTATCGTCATAGGCGTCTTGATCGGTTACTATATCGATGAAAAGTTCGGAACCGATCCATGGTTTTTGTATATTGGTCTGGGTCTGGGCATTGCCGCTGCGTTCAGAAATCTTTATCTGATGTACCAAAGGGCCAAGAAAATATAATGGACTGGGAAATAATCTCCAAACATTTTAAAGCTCAGGGCTGGCTTATCCTGATGATCTTCGGATCGTTGAGCTTTTTTTTCATGAGTCCCGCCTTTACTCTGGGAATAATCGTTGGAGGGTTGATCGCAATAGCCAATTTCAACCTACTTCAATACACAATCCGCAGCGCCTTTTCGCCTGAGGGCGTTATGATTAATAAAAAAAAGTCTATTGTTGCACAATACTATTTTAGGCTTGCTATTTTAGGTATAATTCTCTATATCCTGGCCACAAATGAATGGGTAGATATTATCGGGTTGTTCATCGGGCTCTCTATCGTGGTCATCAACATCGTTAGTCTAGGCATACGTTTTGCTATAAAAATATCATCCGGGGAGGCAGTATAACTCATGGATTTTCATCCCATTTTCTTCATAGATTCCCTTTTGTCAACACTGGGTATGGCCCATCCTGCTGACTATCATCATGTAACATACATGTGGCTGGTTATGGGCATACTTATAATAAGCGGTATTATTTTCGGGAAAGGTGTTCAACTTATTCCCAAAAAGGGGCAGAATTTTTTTGAGGTTATTATTGATGGACTCGAAAATTTTATTGTGGAAATTACCGGACCGGAAGGAAAGGCATTTTTTCCATTTCTAGCCACCGTTTTTCTTTTCATCCTAATTTCTAATCTTATTGGTCTGATGCCGGGTTTCTTCTCTCCCACTGCCAATCTTAACACGACCCTGGCCCTGGCCTTATGTACGTTTGTCTTCACACATATTATCGGGGTCAAATACCACGGTGTTAAATATATTAAGCATTTTCTGGGGCCGGTATGGTGGCTGGCTCCTCTTCTTTTTCCCATTGAGCTTATCGGGCATCTTGCCCGTGTCATGTCCTTGAGTGTCCGGCTCTTCGGTAATATTTTTGGGAAGGAAACAGTGCTTACAATATTATTTCTGTTGGGCGGCCTTTATCTGGCCCCGCTGCCGATCCTGTTTCTGGGTATACTTGTGAGCCTAATACAGGCACTGGTTTTCATGCTACTGTCCACCATTTATTTTGTAGGTTCCATGGAACACGCTCATTAATATCGAATTTTTTATTTTAATGGAAGAAGGCCATATAAACAAACTTTGAAAGGAGGATCAAATGTCGAAAAAGAGTTTAATCGGGACCCTCACAGCTGTTCTGGTTATGGGTATTTCAACCATGGCAACGGCTGGGGAGGTAGCAGCTGAAGTGCAAGTAGCTGGACTGTGGGTATTTTTTGGAATTGCCTTAGCCTGTGGTTTTGCTATTGGCGTTGCAGCCCTTGGAACCGGCCTTGGTATGGGTAACGCCATTAATGGCGCCCTCATGGGAACGGCCAGAAACCCGGAAGCCGGCGGAAAGATCATGACCACCATGATTATTGGTCTGGCACTGATCGAGTCCCTCTGTATCTATGCCCTGGTCATTTGCTTTATACTGATGGGCCGAATTCCTGCAAAGGATATTCTAACGGCAATCGTGGGTGGGTAATTAGATTTATTGAACAAAACACATAGCGAGGGTCTATTCAAGGCCCTCTTTTTTTTCAGAGATACGTGCAAAAATTCACAAAGCCTTATATTTTCAGATATCTGCCGGTTGCAAATATTTAATTCTGATGGACTCGTAAAAAGTCAGGAAACACCCTCCTTCGTCATTCCGGCGGAGGCCGGAATCTAGTTATATCAAATAGTTCCAGCTTATCTAGACTCCGGTTTTCACCGGAGTGACGACTTTTTACAGGACCATCAATTCTAACCGATGAAAAAAACAACAAAAATACCAGATGCCGCGATAGCACGCCTTGCACTGTATTCAAGACCGCTCAGGGCACTTCTGGAAAGCGGCGTTTCTGTCATCTCATCTGAAAAACTTGCGGAATTTTGTAGTGTCAATCCCGCGCAGGTAAGAAAGGATCTGGCATACTTTGGAGAATTTGGCGTCCGTGGGGTCGGGTATGATGTGGGCGATCTATTGCGGGAGATCAAGAAAATCCTGGCAACCGACAGGGAGTGGACACTCTGCATTGTCGGCATGGGCAACCTGGGCCATGCCATCGTGGAGAATGAAAACTTCAGAAAAATGGGATACAGGTTTGTGGCCGCCTTTGATAAGGATCCAAAGAAAGTTGGGGAAAAACTGCCCTGCGGATTGGTCATTGAACCTGTTTTCAGACTCCGGGAACTGATTAGGGCACTGCAAGTCCAGATAGGAGTCATCACCACACCGCCGGATGCAGCACAGCGGGTTGCAGATCTGCTCATGGATGCCGGAATAAAAGGAATCCTCAATTTTTCGCCGACCCAGGTAAAAACGCCCAAGGGATATGCGATAGAGAATGTGGATTTTACTGTCAGGTTCGAGAATCTAGCTTATCATATTTCAAAAGTTCCCGCTATGTAAGGACTTTTTTCAGGAACTGACCTGTGTACGAACCTTTGCTTTTTGCTATCTTCTCCGGAGTTCCAGTGTCAACAACATAACCCCCTTCCTCTCCTCCCTCCGGGCCAAGATCAATAATATAATCGGCTGTCTTGATCACATCCATGTTGTGTTCGATGACCACCACCGTATTCTTTAACTCAACCAGATAGTTCAGGACTTCAAGAAGTTTCTTGATATCAGCAAAATGGAGACCTGTTGTGGGTTCATCAAGCAGATAGAGTGTTCTACCTGTATTTCTTTTACTCAATTCTTTGGAAAGCTTTACCCTTTGGGCTTCACCACCTGAAAGCGTTGTGGCCTGCTGCCCCAGTTTGATATAGCCCAACCCCACGTCCACAAGGGTCTTTAGCTTGTTCTTGATGGCCGGGATGGTCTCAAAAAAGGCAAAGGCCTGGTTCACTGTCATATCCAGGATGTCTGCAATCGTATATCCTTTGTATTTTACCTCTAATGTGTCCCGGTTGTAGCGAAAGCCCTTGCATGTGTCGCATCTGACATAAACATCCGGGAGAAAATGCATCTCAATCTTAATAATGCCATCACCCCTGCAGACCTCACATCTCCCCCCTTTTACGTTAAAGCTGAATCTCCCGGGTTTGTACCCCCTGACCCTGGATTCGGGCAGCATGGAAAAAAGCTCGCGGATATGGGTAAAAACTCCGGTGTAGGTGGCCGGATTGGAGCGGGGGGTCCTGCCGATGGGGTTCTGGTCTATGTTGATTGCCTTGTCGATATGGTGGATCCCTTTGACGGATCTTACGCGGCCGACCCGGTTTTTGGAGCGGTAGAGTCTCTGTGACAGGGCAGGGTAGAGGATGCCGTTGACCAGGCTGCTCTTTCCAGAGCCTGAAACGCCGCTCACACAGGTAAAGGTTCCAAGCGGGATTTCTACGAGAATATCTTTCAAGTTGTTTTCCCTGGCGCCCTCTATCACAATCGTTTTCCCGTTTCCTTTTCTCCTGGACCCGGGGATGGGGATAGACTTTTTTCCTGCCAGATACTGGCCGGTCAGCGATGCATCATCACGAACCAGATCTTTGGAGGTCCCCTGGAACACCACATGTCCGCCTTTGCGGCCTGCTCCCGGTCCCATATCAATTACATGGTCTGCAGACATAATGGTCTCGGCATCATGTTCCACTACAAGAACCGTATTCCCCAGATCCCTGAGATTCTTTAAATTCTCCAGGAGTCTGAGATTGTCCCTTTGATGGAGGCCGATGCTGGGCTCATCCAGGACATAAAGAACACCGGCCAGACCTGAACTGATTTGGGTTGCCAGTCGAATCCGCTGGGTCTCACCCCCGGAGAGGGTGGCTGACGATCGGTCGATAGTAAGGTAATCAAGCCCCACGCTCCTCAAAAAACTGAGGCGGTCCTTGATTCCCTTAAGAACCCTTTGCGCAATGGCTGATTCCTTGCTCCCCAGTTTCAGTTTATCAAAAAACTCACAGGCCCTCTCAATGGACAGCGCTGTAAGCTCATGAACGGCCTTTCCTCCCACACGGACTGCCAGGCTGATCGGGTTCAGTCGGGCACCTTTGCATGCCGGGCAGGGCATCACACTCATGTAATTCCCGATTTCATCCTGAACCTGATAAGAATCTGTTTCATAGAACCGCCTTTCAAGATTCGGGATTATTCCCTCAAACGGACGGGAATAAGAATATACCCGGTCATCCTTCTCAAAGTAGAATTTGATCTCCTCCTCCCCCGATCCATGCAGGAATGCTTCCTGAACTTTTTCAGGCAGTTTCCTGAACGGCGCGTAGACATCAATGCCGTAATGCTGACACAAAGAATCCAGCATTTGCTGGAAATATACGGAATGCCGGTTTGCCCAGGGGACAATGGCTCCCTCTCGAAGGGAAAGCTCCGGGTCAGGAACGATCATGTCAGGATCAAAATATCTTTTCGTACCCAGACCGCTACACTCACTGCATGCACCCTGCGGGTTGTTGAAGGAAAACATCTGGGGCTCCAGTCCGGGGATGCTGAGCCCGCACCTGGAGCATGCGGCTTTCTGGCTGAAAAAAATTTCTTCGGATCCGATGATGTCAAGGAGAATCTCCTCCTCCGAAACAGATAGGGTCAACTCTACAGAGTCGGTAAGGCGTTTTTGAACATCCTTTTTGATGATCAGCCTGTCCACGACCACGCTGATCGTGTGCTTTTTGTTTTTGTTGAGGGCAATTTCTTCCTCGAGAAGCAGGATTTCCCCATCTATTTTGACTCGGGTGAAACCATCCTTTCGGAGTCTTTGGAGTAACTGGATATGCTCCCCTTTCCTTCCCTCAACCAGCGGGGCCAGGATCTGAACCCTGGTCCCCTCACCCAGTTCCATGATCTGATCCACAATCTGTTGGGTGGTCTGGGCGCTGATTGGCAGGTTGCATTTCGGGCAATGAGGTTGACCTACCCTGGCGAAAAGGATCCTGAAATAGTCGTATATCTCTGTAACCGTACCAACAGTAGAGCGGGGATTGCGGCTGGAGGTTCGCTGTTCAATGGATATGGCAGGAGACAATCCCTCAATGGAGTCCACATCAGGTTTGTCCATTTGTTCCAGGAACTGTCTGGCATAGGCGGACAAAGATTCAACATATCTCCGCTGGCCTTCTGCATAGATCGTGTCAAAGGCAAGGGAAGACTTCCCTGAACCGGAAAGCCCCGTAATGACAACCAGCTGGTTCCGTGGGATGTCAAGGGAGATGTCCTTGAGATTGTGTTGTCTCGCACCCTTTATTTTGATGTAGTCACTTGTCATGGTTGTTTAACAACATCCGGGTCGAAAAGTCGAAAGAGAAAAACGAACGCCCACTACTTCAGTGATCAGTAATCAGAGTAATCAGTAATCACTTTTGGGAAAACGCAGCGTCAAATGAGGTATAGAACAAAAAACTGAACACCGAACATTCAACTCCACAAAGGCGAGTTGGACATTCATCTTTCGATCTTTCCGCCCCTTCGACCTTTGTTCGACGTGACCACTGATTACTGTTTACTAACCACCGGTCACTGCCCTTACCTTTTTCACCGTTTCCCCGGTTCTCCGATTCGCCTCTTCTGCCATCCGCCGTCTGCCCTCCGCCCCCTGTTTCGCACCATACGGGCGGCCAGTTTTATGGCTTCTTTGAGACTTGACGAGTCTGCCTGATCTGTTCCGGCGATATCATAAGCAGTCCCATGATCTACCGATGTCCTGATGATGGGAAGGCCCAGGGTTACATTCACCGCGTCAAAAAAATGCAGAAGCTTTAAAGGGATCAGACCCTGGTCATGATACATGGCAACCACCGCATCGAACAGCCCGGAGGCAGCTTTATGGAACACGGTATCCGGAGGAAATGGCCCCAATACCTGATAG
>JAFDJF010000722.1 GCA_019307645.1 Deltaproteobacteria bacterium | reverse complement strand
GTCACCGTTAGTTTATCTTCACCGCACATTACGTGCTACATTCCACGCATACAGGGATACAGTGAGGTCGGGCTATTTATTTTTTTCCAATTTTATTTTTCTTCTCTCTCTTTCTTTTCTCTTTCCTAAATCATTATAGCCGGGGCCATCAAACTTTCTGGGGTCTGCAGCTGTACGCCTGTCTATTACGTGATTACTTATAGTATGCTTCTGGATGAGAGCAGACAAATCTGATTTTTGGATAGATGTCAGTTCGCCAAACTTGACACCACATCTTCTCATTGATTTAGAACTTACAGGTCTGGATATTGGGAAATCTGAAACAGTTTTAAACGGTACATTGTCAATTCTGATTTCATCAGGAGCATTTGATATGGTCAACGTATCGAATTTAATTGGCCACATATCACGAGCAGAATATTGAAATCCTATCCCCCCGGAACTTATATCAGAAATTGGAATGGATTTGACCAAACGAGGTTTACCAATCTTGAAAAAACGAGTTTTATGAAATTCGGCAAGAGTTCCTTCTTCTGCCCTGAACCGTTTGTGTTTCCTACGTTCAACGAAGCTCTTCACGGTGGTCATAACGGCAATCCTGATCTTTCAATGAAGTGACAGAACAACAAATCAATCAAAAGCAGGTTGAGATTCAGATCAAAAATGAGGCCAGTCGAAAAAAGAGATGTTTCACTACGTAGACAGATTTGAGATAGAGATCAGGTATCTCGAGAAATTCAATGTTAAGTACGGTATTATATGAAAGTTTTTATGTCAAAGAATAAAAAGACAGGGTTAAGCCAAGATTGGCGCAGAGAGTCAAACGATTGGCGCGATATGTCAAAGACAAACAGAGAAAATGCATTACCTTGGGATACAGACAACAGCAACAAACCAAGAATCGAAACCCAGGGAGGTTGAAATGATTGAAAGTTTGAAAAAAAAACACCTGCTTCTTATAGTTGAAAATAAACATCTGGCGAGTGAAATTCATCGCACAGCTTTATCTGAAGCACAGTTTAATAAATATTCAAAGGTAGCCGGAATAGCGGTGGCGATGACGTCCATAATTGAAGACCTTGATGAATGGACTACCTGGTTAAATCATAACGATTTCCTACCCCTTAAAACAGCCGATAAAATGGTTGAATTAAACAAAAACCTATCCTCACATCTAAATGACATTTTGCATGGACATTTCGTCGCAAATGATTTTTTTGAGACTAAAGCGAAAAACAACTGATTAATCAACCAGATGTATTATTGCTTACAAAGACAGAAATATCAATCAGCATTCAAATCTGACCCCTCACCTTGCAGAAACTTTACGGGAGTTAAGGCAGAGTCAGTGGAAAAAATACGCCGGAAAGGATGTTCCGCAATGGGTGTTCCCCAACAGCAGGGGGCAGATGTTAACACGTATCGCTTTTGAAAATGTCCTAAACCGTTGCTTGAAAAACGCAAAACGGCGCCGAATCCGTACACATGACCTCAGGCATACCCTTTCTACAATAAGGCTTCTCAGAGGCCATAACGTGGGAGATGTAAGTTATCAGTTGGGCCATAGCAGTATTAAAATCACATATGACACCTATGTCCATTGGATACCGGAAACGTTTAAATCCGAAGTCGACGAACTTGACAGCACATACCCAAATGCACCCCATACACACCCTGCAAACCAGGTCTCTCAATATTCATAATCTTTCCAGTAGTCTATCGTGAATATTGTCAAACCCGCCGTTGGACATGACCAGGATCAGATCGCCCGGCCTTGCCGCCGCGGCCAGAAAATCGATGATCGAATCGGTGTCCGGAAAAAAATGTGCGTCCTTGCCGCGGTTTCTCAGGTCGTCCACCAGCTTTTCCGATGAAAATCGCTCGGCAACCGGAATCCCGTCCAGCATCGGCGGTTTTCGGATACATATGAGGTCTGCCGGGTCAAAAACCAATGGATAGATATCCTGGAATATCTTCCGCCTGCTGGAGTTGGTCCTGGGTTCGAAGACAGCCAAAAGGCGTCCGGACAAGCAAAACGGCCGTATCGCCCGAAGAGTCTCTTTCACGGCCGTGGGGTGATGGGCAAAATCGTCCATGACCGTAACCTCTTTTTTTACGCCGCGCACCTCCTGCCGTTTTTTGATGCCCGAAAAGGACGCGAGGGATTCTGTGATGACCTCTCCGGGTATCTTCATGGCATCTGCCGCT
>JAFDJF010000721.1 GCA_019307645.1 Deltaproteobacteria bacterium | reverse complement strand
TTTACCATTTGGCCGGATGCGATTCGAGCCAGCCAGGAAATTGCGGAACGGTTGACGTTTACCGGTCCCTGTTTCGGGCTTGTTCTACCGTCGTGGGGCAATTCACAAGGACAAAGCGCAAGACTTCTGCTGCGGGATGCTGCCTATAAAGGAGCCCGAAAAAGGTATGGAGACGATCTGCACGAAAACGTTGTGGACCGCCTGGAACATGAACTGCGCATCATCGAAAAGATGGGGGTTTCATCTTATTTTCTTGTGGTTCAGGATATCGTGTCTCGCAACCCGCGCATCTGCGGCCGCGGGAGCGGTGCGGCGTCACTGGTGGCTTATAGCCTGGGAATTACAAATGTCTGTCCTATAAAGCATAACCTGTATTTCGAACGTTTTTTAAATCCTGGCCGCTCGGACCCTCCAGATATCGACATCGATTTTGCCTGGGATGAACGGGATGAAGTTCTGCATTCCGTATTAAAGCAGTACCACGGTCACGCTGCAATGGTATGCAATCACGTTGTCTTTCAGCCGCGCATGGCCATACGGGAAGTGGCCAAGGTCTTCGGACTTACGGATCGGGAAATCGGCCGGGTAACCAAACGTCTTCCCTGGTTATGGCAAAAGGCTCATGTAAATGATGACCTACTGACCCAACTCAAACAACTGCCGGAGCTTGGTGAATTCGATTTTCCGGAGCCCTGGCAACAAATCATTCACACAGCCCGGCACATCATCGGTATTCCGCGCTACCTTTCTGTTCATCCGGGAGGAGTGGTTATTACTCCTGATCCTCTCGATGATTATGTACCGGTGGAATTCGCTCCCAAAGGCATTCCGATAATTCAATGGGAAAAAGATTCTGCTGAAGATAGCGGTCTGGTTAAAATTGACCTTCTCGGCAATCGCAGCCTTGGTGTTATCCGCGATGCAATTGCAAATTTGAGGGACAACGGCACGGATTTTGACGAGCATCACTGGGAGCCGGAAGACGATGCAGCCACACAAGCGAATGTGGCCAAGGGGAATACAATGGGGTGCTTTTACATCGAGAGTCCGGCCATGCGACTGTTGCAAAAGAAAACAAAGTTCGGTGATTTTGAACATCTTGTTATCCACAGCAGCATTATTCGTCCGGCCGCCAATGAATTTATCCGTGAGTATGTTCGCCGGCTGCATGGCGGCAAATGGGAACCGATTCATCCATTGTTGGCAGATGTGCTTGAAGAGACCTATGGAATCATGGTCTATCAGGAGGATGTTGCCAGAACCGCTGTGGCTTTGGCCGGATTTTCTCATGCTGATGCCGACGGTCTCCGTAAAATCATGTCCAAAAAGGATAAGGCCCGAAAGTTGGGCCACTATAAAGATCGTTTCACTGCAGGCGCACAGGCGCGAGGTGTTACCGACGAGCAGATCGAGGCCGTTTGGGACATGATGATGAGTTTTAGCGGCTATTCCTTTTGCAAGCCACACAGTGCCAGCTATGCCCGCGTCTCTTTCCAGGCAGCCTATCTGAAGACCCATTATCCGGCGGAGTTTATGGCGGCGGTCATTAGTAATCAGGGCGGCTTTTATAGTACGTTCGCTTACGTTTCCGAAGCACGGCGCATGGAGATGGAAGTTTTACCTCCTGACGTAAACAAGAGTGATATCCGCTGGAAGGGCAGAACGGGAGCCATGCGCGTGGGATTGTTATCCATCAAGCATGTGAGCACAGACACGCGCAGGCGTATTATTGCGAAACGAGAAGCAAAACCTTATCTTGACATAATCGATTTTCTTGAACGTGTCCAACCCGACGAACATGAGGCGCGCTCTTTGATTTGCGCCGGTGCTTTTGATTCTCTCCATCCAAAAGGGAGTCGGGCTGCAATGTTGTGGGAGTTGGCCTGTTGGCAAAAGTCCGGGTCAAACCAATCAGGGGTAGGGGATTTGTTTAATGGCAGGATAAATACCCCCAAACCGTTATTTCCTCCTGAAAATGAGCGGGAGCGTCTGCGGCATGAATTTGCGGCACTCGGTTTTTTGTGCGACCGGCATCCCATGGTTTTGTACGCCGACCCTTTAAAAAAACTTCGAATTTGCAAGGCAAGAGATTTACCTCGCTTCGTAGGCCGGCATGTACGCATAGCCGGTCTGTTGGTCACAGGCAAAGTTGTGCATACCAGACACGGCGACCCCATGGAATTTCTGACTTTCGAAGATGAAACCGGC
>JAFDJF010000140.1 GCA_019307645.1 Deltaproteobacteria bacterium | reverse complement strand
AGGCCCTTCCCGAATAGCGGGATCTTCGACAGGACCCGGATGTTTTACTTTTGCGCGAGCCCTAACTGCCACCGAAAAGGCCGGTTCCGATTACAATCGAGTCACGGGAGGGCATCACATAAGAGGTCTCCGGATAATAACCCCCGGGCACGGAAACTCCCGAATATACGATGGAGTCAGGTTCCATCAATGTACCCGGTGAGGTAACCGAATTGCAGCCGGTTTCGCTTCGGTCACCCAGGATAGCCCCCAGCTTGCGTCGACCGGTCTTATGGTACTTTCTGTAGACCGATATCATGATCGTACCGGGAATCATTTTTAGATTTGCAAGCTTGGTACCTGCCCCCAGGTTGACATTTTTGCCGAGAATGCTGTCGCCGATGTAAGCAAAGTGGCCGGCCTTGGATCCGTCAAGCATGATTGAACCTTTGATCTCCGTTGTATGACCCAGAACACATCCGCTGCCGATGAGGCAATTGCCGCGCAAATAGGCACCCTGACGCACTTCGGTGCCGGCACCCAGCACAGTCGGCCCTTTTATGAGTGCTCCCGGTTCAATCACGGTCCCGGCACCGATGATGATTTTATCATCGAACAGATACACCCCGGGCATGATAATCGCAGCCTCTTCCAATGGATTTTCTCCGTCAAAAGCCTGGATTGTATTCTTGGACCCTGCGGGACGGACATCAAGGTCGTCCCGAACCGTGCCGTTTAGGATAATCAGGGGCTTTTCCACCATCCCCGCGTGGCCGGCCAGGGGCCAGGGGGCCTGAAAAAACGAGTCAAGATAGTCCTGTAAACGATCAAGTGCCGTCCACACCGGCTTATCGGGCTGAAACAGCTCCTGATGGCCGCATTCCTGCAGATCAAAAAAATCCTCGGGAAGCATCATGGGCTTATGTCTCCTTTTAATCGTCTTCAAGGGTCGATGTATCACCCAGCGGCAGGCCGAGCTCTTTGGCTTTCAAGAGCCGGCGCATGATCTTCCCGCTGCGTGTTTTGGGAAGCGAGTCAATAAAATCGATTTCCCGGGGCGCAGCAGCGCTCGATAGGCGCTTCATCACAAATTTCTGGATATCATGCCGCAGTTCCTCTCCGGGCTCATAGCCCTTTTTCAGAGAAACAAAGGCCTTCACCACTTCCATGGCGATGGGATCGGGCTTGCCGATAACGCCGGCTTCGGCAACGGCGGGATGTTCTATCAACACGGATTCCACCTCAAATGGTCCAACCAGATGCCCCGCCGTGTTAATAACGTCATCGGCCCTGCTCATAAAATAAAAATATCCCTCGTCATCTTTCCGGGCCTTATCGCCGGTAATGTACCACCCGTTCTTGAAACACGACTGGTAGAGCTCCTCTTTTTCCCAGTAAGTGCGAAACATTGACGGCCAACCGGGTTGTACTGCCAGATTTCCCTCCTGACCGTCAGGCAGTTCATTAAACTCATCATCAAGGATGCCGGCATGGATACCCGGAAAAGGGCGTCCCATGGAACCCGGTTTGATATCCTGCACCGGATAATTGGCAATCATGATTGCGCCGGTTTCGGTCTGCCACCAGTTGTCATGAAAAGGTTTCTGCAGGACTTTCCGGCTCCACATGACCGCTTCCGGGTTGAGCGGCTCGCCCACGCTGCACATATAACGCAGGGCGTCGAAGTTGAACTGCCCGGGCAAATCATCTCCTGCTTTCATGAGCATCCTGATCGCCGTGGGTGCCGTGTACCAGACGGTTACATGCCACGCCTCAAGAAATTTGTACCATCGCCTGGCGCTGAATCCGCCTTCGTATACAACCTGGGTAATCCCGTTTGACCAGGGCCCGAACATTCCATACGACGTTCCCGTTACCCAGCCTGGATCCGCTGTGCACCAGTAAATATCATCCGGCTGAAGATCCAGAACGTATTTTGCCGTGGCATAATGGCCGATGACCGAGTTGTGCACATGCACGGCCCCTTTGGGTTTTCCGGTCGTGCCCGAGGTGTAGTGCATAATGGCATAGTCTTCTTTGTTGGTGCGAATGGTTTCAAAGTCTTCTGACGCACGCTCCATGACCGCCTCGTAGGAAACATCGTCCGGACCGATTGCGGTGTTCCTGCGATTCACGACAACAATTTTTTCCAGGTGCGGCAGGGCGGGCAGAATTTCGGTAATTTTCTTTTTCAGCATGGGGCTGGTTACGAGCACCCTGGCCCTGCTGTCAGAAAGGCGGTCTTTGACCGCCTCGGGCCCGAACGCTGAAAACAGTGGCCCGATAACAGCCCCGGCTTTCAGGGCGCCTAAAATGCCGATAAAAATTTCCGGGATCCGCTCCAGGAAAAAAAAGACCCTGTCTCCTTTCCTGATGCCGAGCTCCTCCACCAGCACATTTGCAAATTTATTGCTCAGTCGCGAAAGATCCGCAAACGTGTATTCTTCCACCTCGCCTTTCATGCTTTCCCAGATAAGGGCTTTCTTATCACGGCGATCGGTTTTCAGATGCGCATCCACCGCGATGTGGCCGATATTGATATGGTCGCTGTCAAACCAGTCAAGCTCGGCGGAGAGGGTTTCCCATCTGAATTCATCACGCATTTTTTGATAATCTGAAAGGTTGGGTTTGGCACTAAAGTCTTCCGGCGGGTCTTTGACGATTCTGGGGTAATCCATGGCACGCCTCCACTTTTTTAAATGGTAGCAGCTAAAAACAAAGAAAAAATTTCGGAATATCCTGTGGCGTTGTAACTTCCTCCCAAGAGAGTGTTTTCTCCCTCGGACAACTGACAACGAACAACGGACGTTACCCGATTTTTGACTCAACCAGAGAAATCAGCTCGCCAACATTTTCCAGTTCCACCATATCATCGATAAGCAGTTCCAGAGAATATTTCTGGTTGATGGACATGGCCAGATTCATCAGCGCCAGCGAATCAGCCCCCAAATCAAACTGTAGATGGGCGTCTTCTGTCACTTCTTCCTCATCAATGGCAAGCAGTTTTACGATCATCTCCTTAATTTCAGAAAACAGTTCCATAATTCACCAACCCTTTCAACGCGGGAAACCCCCTCGTTTTTGCATGTGACTAGGTTGCTTTCCCCACAAGAGTGACTAGGAGACTGTCCGAGAATGCCCTTTCCCCCAAACTCTTCGCCTGCCTGTGCGTTACACGCAGACAGGTCATGCCCGAAAAAATTATCCTCGGAATATCAACTATATGCCTGTGGTAATTTTTTAGGGCATTCCTCGATTTTGGAAAAAATTGCTATTCTCGGACAGCCTCCTAGAAGCTGCGGAAACGCACGGTGTGTTGCGTAGTAAATCGCTATAAGCTATCGGAATTCGGATAGTCAAGGAAAAACTATTCACTCCCGGCATACACACTCAAACACTTCGGCAAATTTCTGTTTACCGGGACATTCGCGCGCGATTTGCCGGTTTACCTCAAGTATCCGCTCATCAAACCCCATGCCGCGCGTATTGAGATTGCGCTGCTGCTGTGATGTATGAAAGCGTAGCAGGGCGGCTTTCCATTCTGCTTCCGCAGGCCCGAACGCGGTGTAGAAATCGTAGCGCATGCTGATCGTTTTCGGGTCTTTATTAAAAAAAGCCGCCAAAGGAAACCCCGCCTCTGAGGCTACACGCATAAACAGAGAACTGGTATGCCGATGGCAGGCATTGGTATCATTACCATGAGGCAGAAAAACCATGGCCGGCCTGATCGCGTAAACACAGCGCCTGATCTGTTCAAGACTTTCAGAATCTCCCAGGATATGACCATTATGGTCTTCTGTAAGCCGCAAAAAATCGAGATGCGTGTCCCGGAGCCCAAAAAAGCGGCAACTCCGGCGCTGCTCCTGCTCCCGGATTTCCGTTTTTTTTTCTATGGTAGGCGGCGTGCAAAAACTGTCTTCCACACCGCTGGCACCTGAGCTGACTACGGCAACAAAAATTGGATTTCCGTTATCCCTGAAAAATCGAAGAGTTACGCCGATCTCGTCAAAATCATCCGGATGCGGCGCAAGCACCAGCAGGCGCATATCATGCGGGATGGAACATGAGGAAAGAAGCACAGGGCGAGGTCCGGAGAGCAATTGCTGAAAGTTCATTTTCTTTTAAGTTTTCTGAATTTCATTGTTATCAATCAAAAAATGTTCAAATATTGTAAATCTGGGCAGATTTAAGTGCAAGCAAAATTTTTGGAGGCAATTTTGATGAAATCGTAAAAAGTCCGGCCTTGGTCAATGACATTAACGAAGGGTTAATGGCATTAACTTAAGTGATTCTTCTATCCAGTGATCGAGAAATGCGTACGGCAGAGGGTTTTATGTCCAAGGCGCACGGCATAAGGCGTACGGCGCAAGGAGAAGGACATGCTTTGCAACCGTTTGATATTATGCTATGACCTGGACAGACTCTCTCCGAACATTTTTGTTTCAGAGGAAGTTTTTATTATCAATTGAAGAATTCCTTTTTTACCGTGAGTCGTGTGCCCTAAGCCGTGCGCCTTAAGTTTTTACCATTAACGTTAGGGTTGAAAGTCTCCCTGATTTCCTGTAAATTACTCAAGGTAACTGAAATCTACGGGCTATAATTCCATCATGAATATATCCAGCATAATCATCATTACGGGTCTGTCCGGCTCCGGAAAAAGCACGGCCCTGGCTGCTCTGGAAGATGCCGGCTATTTCTGCATCGACAACCTGCCTGTCCTTCTACTGGAAAAATTCCTGGAACTCTATTCGGAGAGTGCAACTGAAGTCAAAAAAATCGCCTTATGCATGGATCTCAGGGAAAGGGAATTCGTGGATAAATACGAGGCGGTGTTCAATCAGTTGCGTGATGCCGGGTTCCGGCTTGAAATAATCTTCCTGGAGGCATCTGATGAGGTCTTAATAAAACGCTACAGCCAGACTCGTCGGCATCACCCGGTTTCTGAAGGAAAAAGTCTTCCTGACAGCATCCAGGCTGAAAGAGAGCTGCTCAGGGGTCTGAGAGATAGGGCCGATAAAGTTGTTGAAACATCTGACTTCACGGTTCATCAACTCAAGGATGCTATTCTCCGGCACGCAGTCCAGGACGTTGAAGGCCAGAGAATGCGGATTCGGATTCTTTCCTTCGGTTTTAAGCATGGTTTGCCCCTCGAAGCAGATCTCCTGATCGATGTCCGGTTTATACCAAATCCTTATTTTGTTGCCGCACTGAAAAAGTTGGATGGAAAGGATGAGCAGGTGCAACGGTTTGTAAAACAATGGCCTGAGACACTGGAATTCTTTGAAAAGTATTTTTCTCTGATCGAATATCTGTTACCGTTTTACGAAAAAGAGGGGAAAGCATACCTGACCCTTGCTGTCGGGTGTACAGGAGGACGGCATCGATCGGTGGTCATTGCCGAAGAAATCTTCGCCCATGTGCAGGGTCTGGGTCGAGGGGTTACCTTGACTCATCGCGATATTGGGCTTGTTTGATCGTGACCTGGCAGGCCCAATCATTCAAATTCCTCTGATTCCTCCGTCGGGTAAAAAAGACACGAGTTTTCCTCCTTGATTTTTTCCGGATCTTCATGAAGGAGATACACCTCTGCATTTCTCCGGAACACCCGGGCCCTCTTTTCCAGCTCATTTATCTTTGAAGTAACCCCTTGTGTCCGCAACAGCGTCTTGACAGTCGTAAAAAGGTTCTCACTGCCATGAAGCAGAGCGCCTTCCTGTAGGATTTTGCAGGCAACCATGTGCTTGAATGTCTCGAACCTGACCTGCTCCCGCACACGCGCCAGTTTTTTTACGATATAATCCAGTTCCTCCTTGAGATGAGGCGCCATGAGAAGCCTGTATTTCTCTGTGTAAATTGAATCATCCAGCTTTTTCATCAAATCATCCGGGAACTCGTCATCCATGATAACAACAAGATCCATATCCGAACCGGTCACCATTTTTCCGGTGCTCCTTTCCGGTCTGGGCACATCATGGGCCATATTGTAGACGATATCCCCCGCAATGATAAAACACATCTCATTGTCCAGAGGCCACTCGCTTTCAAACCAGCTCACAAGTCCGGACGCCACCCGGTAGGCCAACTCCGCTTTAGAGCTGCTGACCTCCTCGATATGAGACATCAATTTCCGCGCCCTCTGATCCAATAAGCGTGGCTCACTTTTTATTCCAACCACGGAAAAGGTCAGGAACTCTCTCAGGATTGACGGAGAAAGCCGGGCAAAACCCTCCACATTCCGGTCCAACCTCAGGTACCGGGTGCCCACGGTTCGGACAGTCAATTTTTCAGAAAGTCTGCAGGTCCTCCACAGGGTCAGGCCATTGCCACCGGTGGCTTTCAATATTTCCGAGCCTGTCAAAGGCCCCGTCCTTTTTAAAAGATGAATAATCTCGTTTTCCATATTGTCATTGTATCATGAAAAGGGGTGTGAAGTTGATCACTAAAAGCATATGGTAGTTAGTGCCCGAACGAAAACTGTCTTTTTCGTCAATCTCTGCGTCAGAAAAAAATTTTAATCCTCAAAATATTACATATATTCCTGCGGTTAAAAGATCTTGTTATTATTGTCATTATATTCTCCTTGCGCATAAACCGGCGGTCTGTTATTTTGGTGACGTCCGTTGGTAAGGGAGTCAACATGGAAACCAGAGACCTGAAAATGGAAGACATCGGCGAGTTCGGGTTTATCCGATCGATCCTGGATGGCTGCCATTTTTCTTCTGAAAAGCTGATCAGGGGCATTGGTGATGACTGTGCCGTGATCGGGCCATATGAGGACAGGGTTTTTCTGATTACTGCGGACCTGCTCCTTGAAGACATTCATTTTATCCTTGGAAGAATACCTCCTGAACATCTGGGCGAAAAGGCTCTTAGCATCAACCTGAGCGATATTGCAGCTATGGGAGGAAAGGCACTGCATGCCTTTATTTCTCTTGCCGTGCCGAAACACATGAGCGTTGAAACCCTGCACCGCCTTTACCGCGGCATGAAGCTTGGGTGCAGGAGGTATGGGGTAAATATTCTCGGGGGTGACACCTCAGCTTCGCCGGACAGGCTGATGATCAATGTGACTGTAATCGGTGAAGCGCCTGAAAAAGAGGTAGTTTACCGCAGCGGTGCCGGACCGGGAGACGGCATTTATGTGACCGGAACCATAGGAGACTCAGCCGCCGGGCTGAAACTGATCATGAAAGAGGCGACCGCAGGTGAACCCGTGGCCTCAGTTTTAAGGGAAGCCCATAACAGGCCTGTGCCTTTTCTGGAAGCTGGCCGCATGATCTCCGGATCCAGGCTGGCGTCCGCAATGATCGATCTCAGTGACGGCCTGGTCGCTGATTTGCGTCATATCTGCGAATCAAGCAAGGTGGGAGCCAGGCTCGTTCAATTCGCGTTACCCCTGTCAGAGGAACTCAGATCTCTGGCGGAAACAAACAGTTTCGATCCATACGATCTGGCCATATCCGGAGGAGAAGACTACAGGCTCCTTATC
>JAFDJF010000720.1 GCA_019307645.1 Deltaproteobacteria bacterium | reverse complement strand
AAGATGGTAATGGGAAAAGTTAACCCTAACGTCAATGTCATTAACTTAAGGATTTTCAATAAGCTACAGTATCCGGGATTGCTACCATGCGGGAAATATTTTAAACCGCAGAATATCAAACAACGAGTGACGAATGACGAAGTATGGAATCGCTTCGCTCTATTTATTTTATATGATTGATAAAAACTCCTTCCTTCGTCATTCGGAATTCATGTAATCGTTATTCGATTGTTCAGTTTTCATAGATTATGTTCAACAACATTGTCTACTTCATCGTAGTTCTCCTCATATTCTCAATCAACCATCCTGACGAGGTCCCAAAAGACACCTTTCCCTTTTTCCTCACCATGTTTTTCCTGACGTGGTTGATTTTTGCAGCATACTGTTACTGGGGATTTCGGGACATCCAAAAGCGGTTTAAAAACCGGGTAGCCGGTCACGGGCCTCTGTCTGCCGGATATCACCAGTTGATTACCAGGCTTTCTATCTTGTCCGTATTCCTGTTCTCCCTGGATGTATATCTGTTGAATCTGAAATACTGGATCCGGAATATCCCAGGGACAGCCCTGTTCTCTGTCCTGCAGGGTGTCTTTGCCCTGCTGCTTTTTTTTACATATCTGGGGACTGTCTGGTATTTTGCCTATCCGGCTTACCGGGACATGTTCAGGCAGAAAATAACGAAGCAGTCTTATATACGGTCCAATCTCAGACTCAACCTTCCCATACTTTTTCCGTGGATGCTCCTGTCTCTGGTTTTCGACCTGATTGCTCTGAGTCCCTGGGGAGGCGCTGACGGTCTGTTAACCGGGGTCGAGGGAAATCTCATCTTTTTTACAGGGTTTATCGTTCTTCTGATGATCTATATGCCAGGGATCATTCAGTACTGGTGGGGCTGCAGGCCGCTTGAAACGTCAGAGAAAGCCGGAGAGCTTAAAACCTTTATGCGTGACAACGGGTTCAAATACCGTCATCTGCTGAAATGGCCGATCTTTGAAGGTCGGATGATGACCGCCGGGATCATGGGTATTGTGTCCAGGTACAGATATATCCTTATTACAGACGCCCTTATGGAGATTCTTACAACAGAGGAACTGAAGGCAGTGCTGGCCCATGAGATGGGGCATGCAAAATACCGCCACCTTCTCTTTTATGTCCTCTTCCTTGTGGGGTTCATGGTAATTTCCTTCGGTCTGCAGGATTTCCTGCAATATACTTTGTATATGCATCCTTTCTTTATGAAAATGATTTCCGGCAGCGATCCTCAGTCCATTAACATGTTTTATCTGACACTGTCCATTCCGATGCTGGTGATGCTTGTTATCTATTTCCGTTATGTCATGGGCTTTTTTATGCGCAACTTTGAGCGCCAGGCAGATCTTTATTCCGCAAGGATAATGGGAACACCCAGGCTTACCATCAGTTCGCTGGAAAAGATCGCCTATTTCAGCGGAAAGACCATGGATGTTCCCAGTTGGCATCATTTCAGCATCAGGGAGAGGATTGACTGCCTTCTGAGAACCCTTGATGATCCGGGCCTGGTCAGGCGCCATAACAGATTTGTAGCTGTCATTTTCCTGATATATTTGGTTTGCGTTGCCGGTCTGGGTTACACATTGAATTTCAGCCCCTTGAAAGAGCATATGCTTTATTCAGTGGCTGGGAAAGTGTTGACTGAACAGCTTCAGGATGATCCGGAAAATATTTCCCTGTACCAGAGTTTCGCCATGGTGTGCCATGAAATGGGGGAATATGAGAAAGCCATCGAGACTTATGAGAGAATCATCGAGCTTGACTCTAATCAGGCCATGTCTTTGAACAATCTAGCCTGGATACTGGTAACGGCCCCGGATGAAAGACTGAGAAATCGAGGCCGGGCCCTTGACCTTGCAAAAAGGGCCGTTGCGCTTGAAAGGTCTGCGGTGTTTCTTGATACGCTGGCAGAGGCATATTATGAAAACGGGTTTGTAAATGAAGCCGTCGCGACAATTAAAGAGGCGATTTCCGTAGTCAAGGAGAATCGGGATTACTATGAAAAGCAGTTAGAGAAGTTTCTGGAAACCCCATGATCCTTTACGAAGTTGCTACTCAGGTAGATAGGCTGTAGGCATTTAGGCTGTGAGGTACCGCTGTAGGCATTTAGGCTGTGAGGTACCGCAGGAAGGGAACATGCGTGATCATACGAAACTCAGAGCGTTTGAATTGGCTGATGAAGTGGCGCTTCTGATCTATCGAGCAACCAGGAAATTCCCCAAAGAGGAGATATATGGTTTGACTTCCCAAATGAGAAGGGCTGCGGTTTTTTTCAGTTCCGTCAAACATTGTTGCGGAAGGGTGCGCACGTGAGAGTCAGGCTGAGAAGGTTTTGTGCGCCTGCTTCGATAAATGCGCAGATAGCGCAGGGTTCGTAAACTAACAGCCTACAGCCTAAGCAACCTGAACAGCTATAAGCGGAGAAGAAAATGAAGATCCTTTACACCTCAGATATCCACGCAAGCAGTACGCATCTTTCTTCCATGTTTTCTGTGGCTGAAGCGGAAGAAGCGGACTGTATTGTAATCGGAGGCGATATCATCCCCCACAACCTGCCGGACTTAGCTGATACAGGGCCGCTTGAGGCCCAGGCAATATATCTTGAAGATGTTTTTATCCCTGCAATCAGGGATTTCAGACTCAAGAGGAATATTCCTGTTTATCTTGATCTTGGAAATGATGATTTTATGTGCAACCGGCCAATACTTGAAGAATACGATGGTGCACTTCTGAATCTGTTACACTTCAAAAAGGCCGGGCTTACGCATGATATTGATATTATCGGCTACATGAATGTCCCCCCAACCCCGTTTACGAGGAAAGATCTGGAAAAGCCGGATTCTCCGGGACAACCCTTTGCGCCGGGAAACGACATTGTCCTGGAAGGATATACCACGAAAAGCGGTATCCTGGAAGAGACGGTTGTTGATGTGGCGTCTGAAGATACAATCGAGAGGGATCTTGCCCGATTATCAGAAAACATCGACAGACCCTTTATCTTCGTTGCGCACTCCCCGCCATATAACACCCCACTTGATGTGCTGTACAACAAGGTGCATGCGGGAAGTGTCGGCATCAGTAACTTTATAAAAAAGTGGGCAGCGAAAGGCCTTCTGATCGCATCGTTTCACGGGCACATCCATGAATCTCCTGCCAGGTCGGGTTCAATCATCGCAGAAATGGAAGGGGTGTTGTGTATCAATCCCGGGCAGGGGAGTGGCGTCGGGGCAAAGTTCCGGTATGTAATTTTCGAGTTGGCAGGAAATCGGGTTCTTCGGATTGCGGATGTTTTAAAGGTTGGGTAAAAAAAAGACAGGCGAAA
>JAFDJF010000139.1 GCA_019307645.1 Deltaproteobacteria bacterium | reverse complement strand
CATGAGTTGATCGCCCTCATAAGGCACCATTTTATCTGTAAATATCTTTGTGACATAGTCCGCAGTAAATTCCGGTTCCTGCCCAAGCATTTTTGAAACACTCGGCCACCAATACAAGCCGTTCAAACAGTGCTCATTGATATCCCTGTCCCCCAGAATCGTTCCAAACCCCCATTCCAGTTCAGCCCTGGAATCATAACCATGCTCCGGCATACCCCAGTAAGGATAATGAAGTAAGCCGGTACTCAGATCCTCTTCCAGCCTGCCCCATTTTTTGGCAGCCCTCACAGCGCCTTCAGCAATGGCATCACCAAAGGCCCCTGTCCTGTAGACCATCATTCGAATGAACTTATCAACAAAGTCAACGCTTCCGATGTCCTCAAAATCGAGATCTTCACAGTCGATTTCCCGGCCTTTCCCCAGGACGCCCATTTCATAGAGATCCCTGTAATACTTCAGGCCTTCCATTAATTCATAGGCATTAACGCCGTATTTCTGCAGCAAATCGCTTGCAATCTGGTTCGCTTCCGTCGGCATGCCGCCATGCCTGGCCATATCGAAAGACATATATGCGCCCTTCGCCATACAGTGGGATTCATTTCCGAGACCGCTCTTATATCTCTGACGGCAGCCTGACACACAGCCGAGACATGCCTGGGGCCGTTCTCCTTCACCGGTAGGCGCACTCCCAAACCAGGTCCACATTTTGGGATGTGCCCTGAAGTATTGGGACCGGGGATTCTTCAGGTCCGTTGCATAGATGTTTTTGGCCCATAACCGGGCTTTCATCAGGGCATTGGGATCAGCAATCTTGACACTGCCAGTTCCCACCACGCTGATGGCCTTGAGTTTCTTGGAACCCCACACCGCCCCGAATCCGCCCTGACCCGCGCCGCTTCCGGCATCGTGTACCAGCGCGGCGGTCCTGCACAGATTCTCCCCGGCAGGCCCTATTGCCAGTACTGCCGGCATTTGGGTGGTTTGTCCACCGCCTGAACTGCTTTTCTCGCCGGCATCCACCCAATCACCGTACCCTCCTCCCCCGGCGACGTAATCCCATATGGCCTGCTGGCACGCATAAATATCCATCCCCCACAGTGATAAAGAATGACAGTCTCGTATCTCTACATTGCCATCCCTGATGTCAATCCAAACGGGGACATCTGACGTGCCTTCAATCACGATCCCATCCCACTGGGCATATTTCAGCATTGCCGAAAATCTCCCACCAAAATTGGTCCTCGTATACCACCCCACAGGATAGGTCTGCACACCAATTGCCTGAACTTCAGTCCTCCCGGGAGCAGAAGGGACCAGGGTTCCGGATACAGGCGAGGTCATGAGTGTAATCACATTGGCGGGATCAAAGCCGTCTATCTTCTCTAGATCGACTTTCTTTTCCCTGACTGCAATGTCATAAAAAATTGCCGAGCCCATTCCATGACCACCCACCCACTGCTCATAATCACTTGTGGGGATAACCTTTGTTGTTCTCCGTGTAAGATCTATTCTCAATATTTTTCCGGCATAACCGCGCATAATTAATTTCCTCGTCTCCCGGGGCGACCGCCCATTATTCTCTCGGATATCCCAAAGCGGCCCAGGTTTCATCTCTCAAGTTTACCTTGTAACCCGCATCCCCTTCCTGGACAGGCACCTCCGTGGTAAAGGATAACGCACCAACAGGGCACACTTCGATACATGCCTGCTTTCCGCCCGGTCCTCCGGCTTCTTCCCAAAATGGGGTTTCAGCACACAGGTCACACTTCCGGCTTTTCTCCTCCCCATCGTATTTTGCATCTTCAACCACCACTGGCCTGCTGGGTGTATACGGACACGCCTCGACGCACTCCCCACAGCCGACGCATTTATCCTTGTCCACCATCCTTACATTCCCGAATTCAGGTTCGGGCTTAAGCGCGCCATATTGACATGCTGCGATGCATAGCGGATCCACACACTGCCGGCACTGTTCTATCGTCAAATCATCAGGCCACTTCTCAAAAGAATTCTGCATGACCTGTATCCTCGATAATGACAGGCTGATTTCGCCTTCGTGGACCAAAGAACAGGCAAGCATACAGGAAAGGCACCCCTGGCATTTCTTTGTATCAACAAGTAAATAGCCTCCTGAGACCGGAATCGCGGCAACTTCCTCTTCTTTCATCCATATCAGACTGGAGCAACCCCCAATCCCCACTGCAATCGCTGTGGTACCGGAAAGGGCTAAAAACTCCCTTCGAGAAAACCCGGATTGATCACCGACTTTCTTTCTTTTTTTACTCATGGTATACGAACCTCTCCATAAAGAATTCTTCAGGCCATTCTTTCGCACTGTGCCAGCCGTTCTTCCATCAGATTCCTGGCGCTTACGGCCCGATCATGGTCATTGGTCTCCTCTTTAACCGCTGTTGCCATCCTTTCGGCCAGTTCCTCATCCCCCATGACTTTTCGTACCCACTCCTTCAGGGCCAAAAAATCGACCCGTGGCATCTGATCTTTCAGCAGGTTAACGACCTCTTGAAAGCTGTAGGATGTAATACGGCTGGCCCCGTGCCGTTCACTCAGCCTGTAACCGATGAACCGTTTCTCAAAAGGTACCTTCTTAAGGATTCGGTCACTGAGCTCTCTGGATGGTTCTGTCAGTTTTTTCATTCAAACTCCTCCTGGTTTAGACTTAACGACCCAGATGCTCTTCAGCCAGGCCATAAAGCTCCTGCAGTCTTTTAAGAGAATTCAGGGAGTACAGGCCACAAGAAGAACTGAGGATAAATCCTCCGCCCTGAGCAAGTGATATGACTCTGTTGACAAACTCCTCTTTCTGGGAAGCAGTAAGTGATTCTGCTTCCAGAATATCGGCATCCATACCTGAAAGGAAGGTAAGCTGGGAGCCGTATGCTCTTTTCAGGGAGACAAGGGGCGGTTATGTTGCCACAGGAATGAAACAGTGCATACGCGCCTCCGGCATGGATACCTGCCACTGCATCGGAATAGAGCGGACCGAGAAGTTTTTCTGAATCACCCGGGCTGATATAGGTGGAGTCTTGGAAGGCAAGGTCATCTGCCACAACGACTGCCCCTACATTCAGCTCAAGGCACTGTTTCAGTAAAACCGCCATATCAGCGGCCTCTTCTTCAAATCTCCCGGCAACAGCCTTTTCGTCATCTTTCAACTCGGTAAGAAGCGGCAGCAATCCTCGCTTTTCCACCAATCTCTGGAAAGGACCGTCCGCAATAACGGCTACGAAAAGATCACTGATTTTAACTGCCTCCTCAATTTCAGCCACACTGAAGCGTTGGTAATCCATAGAAGAGAAAGAAAAATCAGGGACTGAAACAGGAAGGAAAAGGAGATCCATCCCCAACCTGTTTCTCAGGCTGAGATGTCCCGCCAGGCTGTCATCAATCCGGAACTCCTGAAAAGGACGTTTGCCCACCCAGAGTTCTCCGCGGACAAGCATCTGTTGATCATGGTGATCAAAAGCAGCCCTTACTCTTTCTACAGCTTTGCTTATCTCCTGTGACATTTTACCCCGGCATTGCCTAGCGATAAACGTTCAAGGAAAGAATTTGTGCCCCGACCCGGCGTGGGTGGAGTTTCATTCTGTCTCAACTTCTTTCTTTTCCAGTTGATCCGCTAATGTTTTCGGCAAGGAAACTGAAGAGATCATGAATTCATTTTCTGCGACGACAGAAAGAACTCCCCCCATATCTTTGAGCAAACGATAACAGAGCGGCAGCCCTATGCTCTGGCCGCCTTCGGCGAATGGCATAAAGAGGGCTTCAGGATCTTCGATTTTCACGCCCGGGGCCTGATTTCTAAACTCAATAAGAAGGTCTTCATCGCTTTCAAAGGTCTTAATAATCAGTTCCCCCCCTTGGTCCATGGCCTCAGTGGCATTTCGGATCAGATTAATGAAAATTTGACCCACTATCTCCGGGTCCACATAGGCGGGCGACAGGTCCTGACTCAGATCCAG
Source organism: Deltaproteobacteria bacterium (assembly GCA_019307645.1). The sequence continues at coordinate 5,494 of JAFDJF010000139.1, read as the reverse complement.
TTTGCACTTCACTTGTCTTCTTTCTGTTTCTGGAGAGAGCAGATTTACACAGTTGTGAATAATGTCATTGACAGAGCATTCCTGAGGGTGAATCTCAACCGGCTCGAGATAACTCCGTATTCTCGCCAATATTTTTTCCAGGCGTTGAGATTCACGCAGAATAATGTCGCATTCATGCAGATCCGGGTTCTTTTGCTTGAGACGCTGGGCAAAACCGCCTATTGAGACAAGCGGATTCCGGATCTCGTGGGCAACTTCAGCAGCAATGGCGCCCAAAGTTTTCAGCTTTTCCTTTTGCAGCAGTGCCTTTTCCAGTCTCTTGCGTTCCTTTATCTCACGCTGCAATTTCTCATTTGCCTTTACCAGTTCTGCAGTGCGTTTCTCTACACGCAGCTCCAATTCTTCACGAGTTTTATACAAGGCCTCCTCAGTCTTTTTTCTTTCCGTGATATCATATGAAATAACCTGGACCGCGTGCATCCTGCCGCGTGCATCTCTAACGGGTTGAAGATTTGACCAGAACCACTTTTTACCTGAACGGAAATAAAATATATCTTCATAATCAGCGCCTTTTCCCGATTCGAGGATCTGCCGATTTCTCTCCAAAATTGAATCTGCTTGATCCGGCAAATATTCTCGAACATTCCTTCCAATAAAATCTTCGGGCTTCCCGCCAAGATTTCGAGCCGCTGGAGGATTTATCACCAGACAGATGCCATTGCGGTCATAAACATTAATAGGGTCTCCGTAATTATCAATAAGCAATCGGTACTTCTCTTCACTCTCCCTCAGCGTTTCTTCAGCTATTTTGCGCTCATTGATTTCAGTTGATATGAACGTTGCAGCAACAATTTGGTCATCTTGTTTGATTGGCCCATAGTGGATTTCATACCATGAAGTGCTTGCATCCGGACCAATGCCCCGAACCTGGTAAACCCCGCTTTTTCCGAACCGAAAAACCTGATCAATGGCATCCCTTGACAGGTCGTGATATTCGGGCTCCTCAAAATCTTTGAGGTTCCACCCAATCACCTCTTCGGGAGAGATCCCTGACACAGTACGGTTTACATACCGTACAGTTCCATCACGGTCCGTTATCGTAACAAAACCGGAAATGTTATTCAGAACCGCCCGCCATTCTCTTTCAGATTCTCTCATTACTTCTTCTGCCAGCTTGAGCTCAACAACTTGATCTTCCAACTCTTTAACGCGTTGTTTCAATTCTTCGTATATTGGCTTTTTGGTCATTAGAAAATCCTTTAATGAAAGGAAATCTAAACGTAACTCAGGTTGTTAGGTTCAGGGTTCAGCGGTTCACGGTTGTTTAGTTCTTTCGCTTTGGTCCTCCGTGCACGACCGCTTCGCGTATCATAAAAACCGCATGAACTCCCCATTCGTCTCGAATTGAAACCCTGTGCAATATTGTGCATTGAGGACCCGGCCGTCTCCCGTCGTATCTGTCTCTTGAGCCAGTATGCTTTCGCAAACCGTGTTTTCTTCGTCAGCCAATATATACTTTCCGAGTCAATTCACGCGCCAGTTGCCAAGAGTTCGATATCCTCAAACGCTCAATCTTCATTGCTCTCCACCCGTTCCAGGATCACGGTTGCTCCACAAACCTCTGAACCTCTGAACCGTGAACCCTTGAACCTCAGTTACATCTAAACAAAGATGAGTTGATTGCCCCCAGCGATCATCCGGAATGAGGGAAATTCCAACTTCCATATCCCTTTAAAATTCCGTGACATTTTATCAAAATTCAGTTGGCAAATCAAATAAGAATTCCAAAGAAGTTGATTGGGGAGCGAAAAGAGAAGGGGGGAACAAGATGCCGGATCGTTGCATATCCGATACCGGTCCAGCCTGGTTGAAAGGCCTGCCGACTATTGCCCGACAGTCCCGACAAAAGTCAGCGGAGCAAATAAAAAATATAACCAGCGAGAGAAGATTATGATGGAAAGTTGCATGCGCTTCATTGACTTTTCAATGATTGATTGCATACCAATGAGCGAATACATTATGAAATGACCTGAAGATGAGATGCCAAAATATGAAGTTATTTTTGCGCGAGCCCTTAGGGCCCAACAAATTTTCCTTCCTTGAACTCGCCCTCCTGTTTCGTGCCATCCGACAGGGTACAGATCCCCGAGCCATGCTTCAGGTCATCCTTCCATTCACCTTCATAAGTGCTGCTGTCAGGGTATTTCATGACCCCCCGGCCGCTTCTTTTATCATCTTGCCACTCACCTTCATATTCGCTGCCGTCAGAATATCTCATGGCCCCCAGTCCATTAAATCTATCACTCCGGAATTCACCTGTATACATCCTGCCGTCCGAATGGGTATAAGTGCCCTGACCATGATAATTATCATCCTTCCATTCACCTTCATATTTGACGCCACTTGGATAAATTATGGACCCCTTCCCGTTCTTTTTGTCATTCTTCCACTCGCCCTGGTAAACAATTCCGCCAGGATAGGTGTAGGTGCCCCGGCCGTGCCTCATATCATCTTTGAATTCACCATCATATTTGCTCCCGTCTCTGTATGTGTAAGTCCCATAACCGTCGGTCACACTGTCGGAGGACAAATCTTTATAGTCACTTCCGTCATGCCGGGCCATCGCCCCCCGGCCCTGATACTTGCCGCGCATCCAAATACCTTCATATGTCATGCCGTCCGGTAAAATCAGAGTGCCTCGGCCATGGGCCTGTCGCCCCTGCCACTGTCCTTTGTGCTTTCTGCCATCCAGCCATGTCACAGTCCCCAACCCATTTATTCTGTCGTCTTTCCATTCTCCCACATACATTGTGCCGTCATGAAAGATCATGGTTCCCTGCCCGTGTTTTTCGCCTGCCTGCCATTCACCTTTATATTCCCGGGAATCAGGATATACGAAGGTCCCTTGTCCGTTCATACAATCTCCGTTCAAACACTTACTCTGCACATTCAAAGGAAATAAAAAAAGAACGAACAACAAAGACATTGGAAGCGTTTTCATTTTGTTCAACTCCTTTCTGAGGCCTCCACCTTTTTATTCTTATCCCTTCCGCCACGTGCATGCAAATCTTAGACCGTTACAAATCCAGACCGTACCACATAAACCATACATGCCACGGAAACAAAAGACCCAGGACCGTCATATTCGATACAACATATTGGAATTCAATATATTTCTTTGCAAAGACCTAATCCGACAACAAACAACGGACATCACCCGATATTCATTGTCCATAACCAGGCCCCTGAAAGATGGCATCAGCGGCTGGCTTTTAGCAAAAAGTATACTCCTGTTTCAAAAAAGATTCTATGAAGCCAGTTTCAAAACGTTTCATTTTGAAATTGTCTCTACAGTATGCTAAATTAGGAGGAAAGAATTCTTTAAAACAGAAATCTCTTACCCTTACAAAGGAGAATTAAACCTAAATGTCTGACAATTTGGAGTTCCTTTTTCACCCACGTTCTATTGCACTTGTTGGCATCTCTGCCACCAATCCTGATCATTGGACACATTCTCTTTTAGACGGCCTTCTCAAAATGGAATTTCCAGACCCCATCTATCCGGTTAATTTCAAGGGCGGAGAGATGCACGGCCTCAAAGTATATCAGAGCCTCAGAGATATTCCCGGCGATGTGGACTATGTTATTGGTCTGGTCCCGGCCGCTTCAGCAACAGAACTGGTGAAAAACTGTGCCGGGAAAGGCGTGAGGGCAATTCATTTCTGTACAGCAGGATTTAGTGAAACCGGCGAGGAAGAAGGGACCAAAATGGAGGCTGAACTGACGGCGACTGCTCGAAAATCAGGGATCAGAATCATCGGCCCCAACTGTATGGGTTTATACTGCCCCAAAGCGCATCTGTCTTTCAGCCCATATTTCCTGAGCGAGAGCGGTTCTATTGCGTTGATCAGTCAGAGCGGCGGGATTGGGACATCGGTGATAAGGCAGGCAACCCCGCGAGGGCTCCGGTTCAGTAAAGCGATCAGTTACGGCAATGCCTGTGACCTCAATGAATGCGACTATCTCGAATATCTCGCAGACGATTCGGACACCCGTATAATTGCCATGTACGTTGAAGGCACGAAAGATGGGAAAAAATTTCGCCGGGCTCTGGAAAAAGCAGCACGAAAAAAGATATTGGTATTGCTCAAAGGGGGTGTTACAGAAAGTGGAACCCGGGCAGCGGCGGGTCATACCGGGGCCATGGCCGGGAGTGAAACGGCCTGGGACGCCTTATGCAAGCAGCATGGCATTATTCGTGTCCATTCGATTGTGGAAATGCTGGATGTTCTGGTAGCGCTTGAGTTCATGCCTTCGCCTGGTGGAAAAAATGCCGCGTGTATTGGTGCGGGAGGTGGCGCAAGCGTTCTGATATCCGATGCATTTGAAAAACACGAACTCAAAGTGCCACGCCTCCCGGAGAGCCTTATCAGCCGGATCCGCGAATTCACTCCGATTGCCGGAAACATCTTTAAAAATCCTATTGATTATGGGCAGAACATGAGCGAATTCGATAAGTTCTCCAAGACCATAGAAATCGTTTCTCAGTGGGACGGCGTAGACTTCGTGGTAAAATTCATCATTCCGTCAATGGGGGTAAGGCCGATGACCATGGACCCGGCTCAGGCAAAGATGCTCGCCCGGCTGTTCATAACAAGTGGGCAGTCATCAAAACCGGTGATTATGGTGATTGAACCCAATGCCTCGCCACAGGATATGGAATCGGTCGCAGTCATACAGGAGGAGTGTATTTCGGCCCGGATGCCTTTATACCATTCCTTTGAGGCTGCGGCCAATGCGATTAATGTGGTTGCAGGTTATAACGAAAGATATCCCGGAAAACTTTCTTAAGTTGTGACGGGTCAGGTTCAAGACCACCATTCTTGACATGTAAACACATTTTTCCTAGACTGATTTGACAAAATCGTAACAACTTGGCGTTTTAAAAGGAGAATACTATGTCTGCTGGATTGGACGTTATTGTCGTCGATGATGAACCGGATGTATGTCAAACCATCTCTTCTATCATCTCCAGATTCTATGCATGGGGTGAGGTGATTGTATTTTCCGATGTTGATGAAGCGATAGACTACTGCCTGAACAGGGAAGTCGGGATAGCAGTTTTTGTGGTGGATGTCTATCTAGGCGGTAAGAGCGGATTTTTCTTTCTTGACGCAATTGAGGAAAAATTTTCTACAGCCCACGAAGACACAATCATCATTACCGGAAAGGCCAGTGACGACATCGTAAATATGTGCATTGCATCAAATGTAGGCTACTTGCTGGAAAAGCCCATAAAGCCATTCGCACTGCAGCTCGCTGTCAGGGCCATCGTAGGCAAGTACCTGAAATTTGCCAAAAAGCTGTTGCAGGATTCTTCCTTCGCCGAAGACGTATCAAAATTCGAGGGGGCTTTCCGAGAATAGCCTTCTAGGAGGCTGTCCGAGAATAGCAATTTTTTCCAAAATCGAGAAATGCCTGAAAAAATTACCAC
>JAFDJF010000719.1 GCA_019307645.1 Deltaproteobacteria bacterium | reverse complement strand
CAATATTCCCTGGCGGTAAGCCTTCAAATAACTCCGGCAACCTTCGTCATTTCCGCTCAACAGGTTTGCTGCCCATACCGTTGCCATCAAAGACTTGTCATTCACATCAACCAGGAAGGCATCCAACCCCGCTACCACTGTCGCAACAAGAAAGGCACGATTTAGCAATCGCCTGCATGGGAGTCCGAAACTTATGTTACTGATCGCCATGATTGTATGTACTTCAGAAAGATTTTGGCGTATTAACGTTAACGTGTCTGAAGCCATCTTTGCTGCCTGGAATTCAGTTGCGATACTCAACACCAGAGGATCAAGATAAATATCTTCTCTTTTTACGCCTGCACCCGTAAGACGATCAACTATTTTTTCTGCCACATTAAGGGTCTTCGCCGGAGAGGAAGGCATTCCATCATCATCCATACACAATGCCACAATACTGCAATTACCCTTAGATACCAAAGGAAGAAGTTTTTCCATCTTCCATTCTTCGCCACTGATAGAATTAAGGATAGGACGCCCTTGATGCTCAGCCATTGCCGCCTGAAGGGCATCCGGGTTGCCGCTGTCCAGCATCAGGGGGATGCCCAGGTTTTTTTGAATAACTCGGACAGCCCAGGCGAGATTTTCTGATTCATCTTCTCCTGCCCCCACATTCACATCAATGACATCTGCACCGTTTTCGAGCTGCAAGCGGGCAAGATCAACAATAAAATTTTCATCGTGAGCCTCGACAGCTTCCCTCACCCTGCCAATGGTCCCGTTTATTTTTTCCCCGACTATTAGCATGAAACTTCATCTCCTTAGGGTTCGCACAAAACTAAATTCACATTTTTGGCGCTCAGATTTAGGTTAGGTTTGGTAGATTTTTAAGCGCAAAAGACGCAGTAATAGTGGACTATTTCAAGGTTTTTGCTCTTAAAAATCTGCCAAAAATGACCTGAAGATGAGATGCCAAAATGTGAAGTTATTTTTGCGCGAGCCCTTAAACAACACAGAACTTGTGCGATTTTGTTAAAGCCGAAAAATATTACGCCACTGACTTCTTTTTTTTCATGCTTCTCCACCACCCCTTGGCAAGTATGATGGGCATATACCAGATGACTGACCATGTGAGCAGATTTTTGCCTGCCCAGATATCTTCGGGTTTCAGATAGATCGACATTGCCATGGCATCCATCAACTTGCCCTTCATGATCAGGTTGTCCCCCTCGCGTCGAAGCGACTGGGTGTCCATCATGGTATTACCTTCTTTTGAATACATTTTCATCCGTAATATATCCTCCTTTATATCACACTCGATTTATTGGTTTGATAAAAACCTTCGGTTTTCTAAAACTTCAAAGGAAGTTTCCCGTATTCCTTTGCCGCCTTCATAAAAGCGTCCAAATTAGAATGCGGCGTATTAAAATCCATGGCCTCTGTACCCAGAACAAACTTTCCACCCTGCCATCCTTTCTTGATAACATCTTTAACCTCTGCTTCTACAGCTTCAGCCGGTCCGTGCAACAGTGTTTGCATGCTGAGACCGTATCTGAGAATAAGATCATGTTCCCGGGCAATGGCCTTGGCCGGTTCAAGCGGTTGTCCACCAAAAACAAAAAATCCGTCGACCCCGGTTTTCGCAAGGCCCGGCAGGGTATGGGTCCAATCATCGGCGCCGATTGTCCAGATCGGGCATTTGATCTTTTCGGCCAGTTTTTTCATTAAAGGAAGCTCAAATTCTTCCGACACTTTTGCAGACACCATATTATCAACCCCAACCACATACAGGCCATCAGCGCCTGCTTCAACCTGTGCATTTCCGTAGTCAATGACAAAATCGGCAAAAATCTCCCCAAGTTTGTGCGCCATTTCCGGGTTTTCAATCACATCCGTAAGGCCTTCCGGCAATGTTCTGCATCCCGGGCAACTAATCGGCCCCCCGGGCATAACAATAAACCCGTAAACAGGCATAATATCACCTAACTTGTCCTTGAGCACTTCAATCATCCAGAGTTGCCAGGGTAAAGTGCCGTCTTTCCTGCAATCAGGAACCTTTATTTTAGGGATATCTTCCATGCTTTTAACTGATCCCTCTGTGACAAAAGGAATTCCTCCTTCCGCAACAGTCACCTCGCCCCCGAATTCTTTTGCCCCCTCACTAAACCGGAAAGCAGAAACAGTGTCATAACCAAATCTTTCCAAGTGTGTCAGGTAAGCTGTCAGGGACACCTTG
>JAFDJF010000138.1 GCA_019307645.1 Deltaproteobacteria bacterium | reverse complement strand
TGGGATTTTGAGACCGATTGGTACACCGTGGATTTTATATATTGATAAACGGGAGAGGCAGTTTTAAAACATTTCCCGATAAATCGAGAATCAAGGTCAACCCCACGGCCCCGCGAGCCCTTAGGTATGACACAAGGGTGGAATTTCGGAAAACTGGCTGTAAGTTTTATTGAGTTTTTCGGTGAAACTTCCGGCCATATTGGAAGGATGTATCATCAGACCGACAGGCATGCACCGAGTTCCCCGTTATGCAAGATTACTTAGAGGCAGAAAGTCTTGAAGTCAGGAGGAAACGCAGGGAAAGATACCTGATCGTTTTCCTTATTGGTGTTATTTCTCTTCTGACGTATCTGGGGGTCCGTGTCCTTGATCTGGGGCTTAACCTTCCGTTCTCAGGCAGCATTCTTGTTTTTGCTCTGATTAATCTCAATGTGATATTGCTCCTTCTTCTGTTTTTTCTCATTGTGAGAAATGTTGTCAAGCTGCTGTTTGAGAGAAGGAAGAATATCATGGGGGCTAAACTCAGGACCAAACTGGTCCTGGCCTTTGTGACCCTCACTTTGATGCCGACTGTCATCCTTTTTTTCGTTTCAGTTCAGTTCATTTCTTCGTCCGTCGATTACTGGTCCAATCTTCAGATCGAACAATCTTTAAAGAATTCACTGGAAGTCGGTCAGGATCATTACAACCGTATCTCCGATGAAACCCTTTTTTTTGGCAACAAGCTGAGCCAGGTAATCAGATACGAGGGTTTTCTGTTGCTTTCGAAAAAAGAAGAACTGAAAAAGTATATTCATGAGAAGCGGAAGGAATACTCTCTGGCTTCCCTGAAAGTGTTCTCAAAAAAGCTGACACTGAGGACCGTCTCCCAGGATGACAAAATTGATCTGCTGTCTTTTGAGCAGCTGAGTACAGAGATTTTGGCGGCCGCCATAGAAATGGGGGCTGATGAACATTTTATCCAGTCATCTCCTCATGGTGACCTGATAAGCGGCATTGTCCCTGTCTTCTCGAGGACAGAATCAAAGGCCGTGGTCGGTCTGATTGTCTTGGCAAAATTTGTGCCCCGCAGCTTTGAAAACCGCTTAAGGGCCATCTCCAGGGGACTTCAGGAGTACCAGCAGCTCAAAATGCTGAAAAGACCCATAAAGATTAGCAACATAATAACACTTTCCATTGTTACCCTTCTTATTATTTTTTCATCCATATGGTTTGGCTTCTATCTTTCCAAGGAGATTACTATCCCTATCAGGGAACTTGCTGATGCAACAAACCGAATCGCATCAGGGGACTATGATTTTCATATTGATCTGGAGTCAAAGGATGAAATCGGGGGGTTGGTCAATTCTTTTAATAAGATGACCACGGACCTGAAGACGAGCAAGAACAAACTTGAGGAAACAAATAAGGAACTGATCAAGAGTAATGTCGAACTGGAACAGCGTCGGCTTTATATGGAATTTGTTCTCGCCAATGTAGCGTCTGGAGTCGTTTCCGCCGATGTCGATGGCAATATTCTGACCATCAACAAATCTGCGGAGAGTATGCTGAACACAAGAGCGGGAGATGTTATCGGAAGGAACTATAAGGATGTTCTTTCAAAAGAGTATATCGAGATAATCAATGGATTCCTGGAAGACAAAGGGCTTTTCAGGAAAGGTGTCTTAAAGAAACAGATCCGGGTGTCTGAGAAAAACAGGCGGCTGACCCTGTTGGTGTCTATTAACGTGCTTCGTGATGATAAAAGAGAGTATCTTGGTCTGGTTGCTGTTTTTGAGGACTTGAGTGATATTGAAAAGGCCCAGCGGATGGCCGCATGGCGGGAAGTGGCAAGGCGCATAGCCCACGAGGTCAAGAACCCACTCACGCCAATCCAACTCTCTGCCCAGCGTCTCAAGAAGAGGTATGGAGACAGGCTTCACGGTAAAGAAGGAGAAGTCTTCCACGAATGTACTGAGATGATCATAAGACAAGTGGAAGAACTGAAAGGGCTGGTAAATGAATTTTCAAATTTTGCCCGTATGCCTGCAGCAAATCCTGCTCCTGCAGATATACGTCAGATTATTGAAGAGGCCTTGAGCATCTACAGGGAGGCTCACAAAGACATCAAGCTCATTTTCAATGCACCAAAGCAGGTTCCTGTGTTCAATCTGGACAGAGAACAGATAAAAAGGGTGATGATCAATCTTCTGGATAATGCAATTGAAGCAATAGGCGGCAAGGGAGAGGTCGTTATTGAACTGAGTTACGATGACGTCCTTCGAATCGTGAGGGTTGAAGTTGCAGATCATGGAAAGGGTATATCTCCAGAGCATATGGCGCGGCTGTTTGAGCCCTATTTTTCCACAAAAAAGCAGGGAACCGGCCTTGGCCTCGCAATTGTGAACTCCATAATCACAGATCACAATGGTTTTATCCGGGTCCAGGACAATCACCCGCAGGGGACAAAATTTATCATTGAGCTTCCTGTGAGGGTTTAAAAATACTGGCGATTTATGCCCCTCCCACTGCTTAGGGCTCGCGCAAAAATAAATTCACATTTTTGTGCGAGCCCTTAGGTGACAGATAATTTACAGCGTTGTTTTTTCCGAATTTGACTGGTATGAAATGTTAACGCTTATATACCATTTTCTTTGGACACTCATTTTTGCCTTTTGTGCACCAATCGGCCTGCTGCTGAGAAACAGAAGATTACTTGAAAGACTGGCATTGAAATTGTCCCCTGAATTACTTGGCAGGGGTAATATCTGGATTCACGCGCTGTCAGTAGGGGAAGTGATTTCAGCGCTCCCGCTGGTGAAAGCCCTCAGCCAGAAATATCCGGACAGGGACATTGTATTTACGGTGACAACCGTTAAAGGCATGGCAATTGCGCGGGAAGAGCTGAAAGGTAAGGTCAAGGCTCTGATCACAATGCCTTTTGATTCCTGGTTTTGTATCCGTCGAATGGTCCGCCACATCAGACCCTCTGTCTTTATCCTTGTCGAAACCGATATCTGGCCCGCGCTGACCGGGTATCTGAGAAAGAAAGGCATCAAAGCAATTCTGATCAACGGTCGAGTCTCTCCCCGGACTTTCAAATCCTATCGCAGGTTTCCTTTCTTTGCCCGAAAGATGTTTGAGCCGCTTGAATTCTGTCTTATGCAGTCAGACCTGGACAGGGAGAGGCTTTTACAGTCTGGGATTGATTTTCCCCGGAAGGTCGTAACGGTTGGGAATATAAAATTCGACCGCGAATGGACAGCGATGGACGACCGGGAACGCAAGGATTGGTTAAACCGTTTGAGACTTGAATCCGGAGATGTCGTATGGGTGGCCGGCAGCACTCATCCCGGTGAGGAGGAGATCCTGCTGAACGTGCACAAAAGACTTTGTGAGATTTATGCTTCCATTCGTTTTATTGTTGCTCCCAGAAGGATAGAGCGATCAGATGAAGTCTTAAAACTGGCCCAGTCTAAGGGTCTCAAGTCTTGCCTGAAGTCGGAGCTTTCAGGGGACGGAGGCCGCAACTATGATGTCCTGATTCTAAACACCATAGGAGAATTGGGGCGTGTTTATGGCCTCAGCAAAGTGAGTTTTGTGGGGGGCAGTCTCGTGCCCTTTGGCGGACACAATCTGCTGGAGCCGGCCATTTTCGGCTGTCCGGTTATTTTCGGTCAACACATGCATAATTTTGTTCTAATGTCGGAATTGCTGCTGGAGGCTGGAGGCGGATGGCGGGTGCTGGATGGAGAAGCGCTCTATGAGGCGATGGATAAGCTTCTGGCCGATTCTGAAACACGCAACAGGATGGGCGGACTGGCAAAAGAATTTGTAGAAAAGAACCAGGGTGCATTATTCAGGGTTCTGTCCTATATCGGGGATAGTACGAACGGGATCGGAGGCTTAAAGTAATGGGCGTCTTGGGTCCTGACTGGTCCCGTATTCACCAGACGGAATCGCTGGGATTCTGGTCTCTTCTTCTGGCTGTTTTTTCTGTTCCGTATGGTATGGGCATCAGGTTTCGGCTGTGGTCCTATAGCAGGGGACTTTTTAAAAGAAAATCTCTCCCGGGATTCGTCATAAGCGTTGGGAACCTGACCGCCGGCGGCACGGGCAAGACTCCTGCCGTGGCCATGCTTGCAAAATGGGCATTGGGGAAGGGGTACCGTGTTGCCATCATTTCCAGGGGTTATCGTGGAAAGTACAAAGACAAAGTTCTGGAGGTTTCCGATGGTAACAGCATCAAGGCAGGTCCCGTGGAAACAGGCGATGAGCCATATCTCCTTGCAAACAAGCTTTCCTGTGTCCCTTTAATTATATCCAAAAGGCGTTATCTTGCCGGCTTGTTTGCCCATGAGAAGTTTGGCTGTGACTTTTTCATCCTGGATGACGGTTTTCAGCATCTGGAACTGAAAAGAGATCTGGACATTGTGTTGATCGATTCTGAAAATCCCTTCGGAAACGGTCACCTCCTGCCACAGGGTCCTCTGAGAGAACCGGTGTCTCAACTGGCCAGGGCTGATGCATTTATCCTCACGCGTGTAGGTCCTCATGGCCATAAGGTACCGGATCTTCTTACAGGGAAGTTTTCGGCCACCCCAGTTTTTTGTGCGAACCACATGCCGTCGGAGATTGTTTTCCCCTATTCAAATGAGGTCCATGAACCGGGTTTTATCAAAGGTAAACCTGTTTTAGGTTTTGCAGGCATCGCCCGTCCGGAGCTGTTCAGGGAAACTTTGATCGGATTGGGTGCGGATGTCGTCTATTTCAGGGGATTTAAAGATCACTACCCGTTCAAGTCGGATGATATGCAGGCCTTGATTGAAACAAAAAAAAGAGTTGGCGCCCGATATATGCTTACAACGGAGAAAGACTGGATGAGGATATTGTCTTTAGATATGGTATTTCCCGAAACAGCTTATTTAGGTGTTGAATTTGTCCTCTTGTCAGACCATGACAGATTTTTCAAAATAATCACGGACCGTGTTTCCGAAGTGACGCAAGCTGCTTACGCGAACCCTTAGAAAAATGATGAGAACAGTCGCCAAACCCATCCGGGTTCGTGAAGGCAATTGGGTCCGGGATGCGTGGCGTTTTTTAGCGGGAGGTCAGGGTGAAGAGACCAGCGGTTTTTATAGACAGAGACGGCACTGTAAACGAGCAGATGGGTTATATTAACCATATCAGCCGGTTTGTCCTACTTCCCGGAGCAGAAGAAGCCATTAAACTTCTGAGCAGCCATCAATATCTGGTAGTTGTGGTGTCAAATCAATCAGGGGTCGCCCGTGGTTATTTTCCAATAGAACTTGTTGACGAGGTTCATGCTCACATGAGAGTATTGCTGGAAAAAGAGGGTGCCTTTGTTGACGGGATTTTTTTCTGTCCGCATTACCCAAGGGGTGTTGTACCGGAATACAGTATTGAATGTGATTGCAGAAAACCCAAGACAGGCCTCATTGAAAAGGCCTGCGAAGTCTTTGATGTGGATATGGCGAATTCTTATGTGGTTGGTGACAGGTATTCGGATATCGAACTGGCGCTGAGATTAAATTTGGAGGGAATCCTGGTAACTACCGGATATGGCCTTGGAGATGTCGATTATGTCTTTCCCCGGCTCTCCTTTAAGCCGGCTCACATTGCCAAAGACCTGCTTCATGCGGCCCGATGGATTATCGAACGGCAAGATAGAAACTGACAACGGACCATACATTAAAATGCAGGAAGTAAAAAATATTCTTGTTGTAAAATTAAGCTCCATCGGAGATGTGGTTCATTCTTTGCCGTTTCTGGAAGTAGTCAAAGAGAAATTTCCGCATGCACGGATAGACTGGCTTATCGAAGAAGAGTCGTTCCAGATTCTGAATGGGCATGCGGCTGTTGATCGGGTGATTGTGTCACGCAGAAAAGCGTGGCAGAAGAAGGTGAAAAAAGTTTCTGAATGGTTGCCGGTGTTGCGGGAAGCGGCACAGTTTTTGAAAGAATTGAGAGAATATGAGTACGATCTTGTTGTCGATCTACAGGGGTTGTTCAAGAGCGGCATTTTGGTGGGTCTCTCCAGGGGGAAAAGAAAAATCGGTATGGCCGGCGCAAGGGAAGGCGGTGGTTTTTTTCTGAATGAATCGCCGGTTCCTGTAGATTATGATCAACATGCAGTGGACCGATATATGGAAATGGCCAGGTATCTGGGGTGTCGTCATTCGTCATGGAACGGTGGTATCCCTGTCCTTGAGGCCGACATAAGAATGGTCAAAGCGCTTTTGAACAGTAACGGGCTTGAAAAGACGCCTTTTGTTGCGGTTAATCCCATGGCAAGATGGAAAACAAAGCTGTGGAAACCGGAGAGCTTTGCAGTCCTTGCAGACAGGCTTTGTGATGAATTGTCGTGCCGGATCATCTTTACCGGAAGCGGGCAGGACAGGGAAGTCATTAAAGATATTTCAGATATGATGAAGGAAAAGCCGCTGAACCTTGCAGGCAGAACCAGCCTCAAGGAGTTGGCTTGTCTATACGCTGCATGCAGCGTACTGGTTACTACCGATACCGGGCCGATGCATATCGCCGCTGCAATGGGGTGCCGGG
>JAFDJF010000718.1 GCA_019307645.1 Deltaproteobacteria bacterium | reverse complement strand
CGGCCTGACAGAACCGAACGCAGGTTCCGATGCCGGCGCGACCAGCACGACCGCTGTCAAAGACGGAGATTCGTGGGTCATTAACGGCAGAAAGACACTGACCACGAATGCCAACACACCGATGACCAAAGGGTCGATCGTTCAGACAGTGACTGGCGCCAGGCCAAACGGAAGACCCGATTATACCTGTTTTATCGTGGAAAATGGTACGCCCGGGTTCACCTTGAACACGCTGAAGCGAAAACTCATGTGGAGGGGGTCAAATACGGCGGAACTCTTTTTAAACAATTGCCGTGTATCGAGTGATGCCATGCTTGGGAATCCGGGGGATGGGTTCAAACAGATGCTTGCGACCCTCGATGGTGGGCGCCTTTCCATTGGGGCCATGGGTCTCGGCTGTGCCCAGGGAGCTTACGAGGCGGCCCTGCGGTATTCCAAGGAACGTATCCAATTCGGACGTCCCATTTGCAAACAACAGGCCATTGCCTTCAAGCTGGCGGATATGGAATTGAAGATCGAGCTGGCAAGAAATCTTTTGTACAAGGCCTGCTGGTTGGCTGAAAATAAACGTCCCTTCGGTAAAGAGGCCGCCATGGGCAAACTTTATTGCAGTGAAATTGCCAGGGAGGTGGCTGATGAAGCGGTTCAGGTCCATGGGGGATACGGCTTGTTCAAAGATTACGAAGTGGAGCGTTTTTATCGGGATCAACGCCTTCTGCAAATCGGTGAAGGGACATCTGAGATACTTCGGATCGTGATTTCGCGGGCAATCGGCTGTTAGCCTCTTAGTCGATTTAAACCAAGCCGGAGTCGCAATCTTCCTTAGATAGGATGAGCGAGGTTTCACCTCCTCGGTTTTAAAGTACCGGAACTGTCAAAACGATAACAAAGAATTCCTTTGAGGTTTTTAAATGAAGATAATTGTAACCGTAAAACAAGTCCCCAATACCCAAGAAGTGAAAATCGATCCGAAAACAGGTACACTTATTCGGGAGGGTATACCCAGTATTATCAATCCGGAAGATAAAAACGCCATCGAAGAAGCGCTCAGAATAAAAGAAAGTTGCGATGATGTGGAAGTCACGGCTTTATCCATGGGCCCCCCCCAGGCTGAAAGCGTCCTGAGAGAGGCGCTTGCCATGGGAGTAGACAGCGCCATTCTTGTGAGCGACAGAGCTTTTGCCGGGGCGGATACCCTGGCAACCAGCTACATGCTGTCTATGGCGATTAAAAAAATAAAAAAATACGACCTGATCCTCTGTGGAAGACAGGCCATTGATGGCGACACCGGACAGGTTGGCCCTCAACTCGCCGAAGGCTTGAATCTACCACAGGTCACCTATGCCGAGGAGATCAACATTCAGGGAAATGTGGTGACCGTGAAGAGTAATTTCGACAGCGTCACCCGGGTGATCGAAATAAAAACGCCCGCATTGATTACGGTCTCAAACCGGATCAATAAACCTCGTTTTAAGACGATGAACGGGGTCCTGAGAGCCTTTCGAGACAAGGAAGTCGTTACCTGGACAAAGGAAGATTTGAAACTGAATCCGATGCGAATCGGTATCAACGGGTCACCTACCTGGGTTAGGAAGACATTCATTCCTAGTCACAGCCGTGAAGGGCTTGTAATCGACAAGCAGGCGGCGGAGAGTGCGGAGGATATCCTGGATTTCATATTGGAAAAGGCCCTCCTCAGATTCTACCACTAGTAGAACGGTTCTATAAATAAGGCTGTCACTTGACGGCATACGGCTTTTACCAGCCGAATAAAGAGTATATGAAAAGGATAGGTTATGTCTGTTGTTGTTCATGAAGAAAAGTGCAAGGGATGTAAACTCTGCGTCGCGGCGTGTCCCTACGCAGCAATAAGTATTCAGGAAAAGAAAGCGGTCTTGAGTGCCGAATGTACAAATTGCGGAGCGTGTATCGATTCCTGCGAGTTTGAAGCTATCACCTTCGAAGGTTCTCAGGAGAGGATTCGTATGGATGTCGCCCCATTCAAGGGGATCTATGTTTTCATTGAACAGGACAATCAGACAGCTTCAAAGGTATCGCTGGAACTGCAGGGTAAAAGCCAACTCGTAACAGCGATACTGATCGGCCATGAACTGGGCAGTATTGCTGATGAACTGATTTATTACGGTGCAGACCACGTGATCATCGTGAAAGATGAGCCCTTCAGGATGTATCAAACGGATATTTACACCAAAGCAATCGTTCAAATTGCCAGGGAGAATAAACCTGAAATTCTTCTATTCGGCGCGACTCCGCAAGGGCGGGATCTTGCCCCACGTGTAGCCAATCGACTGCGAACCGGTTTGACCGCGGATTGTACGGCCCTGGAAATATGTACCGATGAGGGTATTTTGCTGCAGACCCGGCCCGCCTTTGGCGGCAATATCATGGCCACCATTGTTTGCCCTGACAACCGCCCGCAAATGGCCACCGTACGTCCGGGCGTGATGAAGAAATATCCCCGTGATCCGGAAAAAACCGGCACAAAAGAAGTGATGACGATTGATCTGGATGAAAAGGATTTCATCACTCGCGTTCTGGACATCATTGCATCAACCAAGAAACATGTAAGGCTGGAAGATGCCAAGATCATCGTGGCCGGAGGTCACGGGATGAAAAATCCACAGGGATTTAAAATCCTGGAAGACCTGGCGGCCGAACTTCAGGCTGAAGTAGGAGCCTCACGAGCTGCTGTAGACGCAGGCTGGATCGGGCAGGATTACCAGATCGGCCAGACCGGAAAAACGGTTCAACCGGATTTATATATCGCCTGCGGCATTTCAGGATCCATTCAGCATCTGGCCGGGATGGCGCAATCTAAATACGTCATTTCCATAAATACCGACAGGAAAGCCCCCATTGTCTCTGCCTCCGATGTGACCTTTATAGGCGACCTGTTTCGAATCGTTCCCATGCTCACAGGGAAGATTCGTGAAAATAAAGAAAAGAACGGGCAATTCAGTATTTCCTAGCCAATTTCTTTT
>JAFDJF010000717.1 GCA_019307645.1 Deltaproteobacteria bacterium | reverse complement strand
AAATCATATTCACCCCGCAACTCCAGTTCCAGGACGGTGCGGATAAAAGAGCAGGTGCTGTCTCGATAAAGATACTCATTGGCCCTGTCAAGAGAAATCTCTTCATTGCCTCCGGTGATTCTGAAAGGCATCATGCCTGCGGCGTGGATGATCTCTTCGGGAACGTTTATACAGGTCCACCCTACGACCTTCTTCCCTTGCTCTCTTTCCATTTTTTGGCCGGTTGGGTAAATGGAAAAGAGGCGTTCACTTTTTTGATCTCTTCAAGCGCTGTTAATGTCTCTGTCATTAGTCCTCCATTATTATTTTAATATATTGATGAAAGGCCATAGTTTTAACCGAATTTTGAAACCTGTTTTCAGCCAGACAAGTTAACGGAAAATTACCATTTCGATTCACATGATTGTTTTGGGTTACTGCACCGGGACCAGAAACAAAAAATAGTTCGTGGCTATCCTAGAGAATTGTCTATATTAAAAAATTGATTCGCCTTTTGGCACACGAACAAATTTTCAATATCGTTTGGAGGTCTCCTTTCTGTTCCGGCCCCGGCGTAGTAACGCACTTTCAGTTGGTAGCAAAAGGTGTGCCGAAATGTATATGTAGCGATTTCAATATGTTGCGATGAAGATGCCAGGCATGTTACCATTTACGGTAAACATGTTACCTTATTTGGTGAACATGAAGCATTGTTACCGAATATGGTAAATTGGCCCCTGCTGGGTTACGACCACTCTATATTTTTCAGGGTGGCAATATCCAGAAGGCCTTTCGGCAGGATCCTGATATATGGCAGACCAGGCATGCATAAGAAATGGATGGTAAACATAGGGTCTTCCAGATTACATCCAGAGGCCTTTAAATCACTTTTCATGATCTCGATTTGCTGCGCCAACGTCTTGACATCATGCGTCGATTGAATGCCTGCAATGGGTAAGGGAACTTCAGAGATAATGCTTCCGCCCTTAACAAGCACGACGCCACCGTTCAAATCCAGCATCCTGTTTGTAGCAATAGCCATATCCTGATCATTGTTCCCAAGGCTGATGAAATTATTAAACACACCGATGCTCGTGCCCAGGCCTCCGATATCTCCGCCAAAGCCATGCAAAAGACCTGTCGTGACATTGTCTTCACGGCCGATAATACTTACTTTTATGATCCCCTCTTCCGGAATGGCTTTTATTTCCCCACTTTTTATCTGTACTTTTTTATCCATTCGTTTGGTAATGGTTTTATTGACAACCTTAATGACCGGAAAATTTACTGACGGCGATATGATGTTCGGGACAGAGATCCGGAAATCTGAAGGAGAGAACCTCTTTTCAGGCCAGTAGTCGGGCACCAACACCTCGTCAAAAAACTGCGGCGCCATCACCTCATCGCATAATCTCCCCGATCGCGCAACTATTCGCCCATTGGCGATCACAATTTGGGGAACGCCTTCTTCGAGTTTGTTGACAATCAGGATATCGGCCAGTCTCCCTGGGGCAATACTGCCCAGCATCCTGTCTAATCCAAGATATGTTGCAGGATTGATAGTGACCATCTGGATGGCTTTGATCGGATCAATGCCCAATTCCACAGCGCTTTTTATCAGATAATTCGCATGGCCGTACCGGACCAGATCCTCCGGATTCATCACATCAAGGGTCAGCATAATTCTGGACGTATTTAGATGGGGATTGTCTGTGATCAAACGGCTTAATTGATCCAGATCCCTCCTTACAGACCCATGCCGCAACATCACATATAAACCAAGACCCAATTTTTCTTTGGCCTCTTGTGCAGTTATGGATTCGTGGCAGGAAGTGATACCGGCAGAGGCCAGTGCGTTGATCTCATGATGTTTGCATCCCGTCAAATGCCCCTCGATCAATAATCCATGATCCAGGGCAAAACGCATTTTTTCCAGGATTGAAGGATCCAGGGATGTGATTCTGGGCCATGATGTAATTTCTCCCAAGGCCAATATGCGCGGATGGTCTGCATATTTTTTCATCTCGGACAAGGGGACATAATCAACGCCTTCGATTTCCGGAAAAGGCGGAACAGTAGATGGCAGGCTTAGAAAAAATTTTAACGGAAGATCCTCTGTAGCCCCCAGCGTGTGGTCAATGCCTTTTGAACCAAGGACCTCGGCCATAGTCAGTTCTGATAAAAGAGTAGTGGTTCCCATAGGCAGCACATGTTCCGCAAATGCCCGCGGGGTATTAAGATAATCCGTATGACAGTGCGCATCGATATAACCTGGAAGAATGTAAGATTCATTACAATCAAGGACTTCCGTATCATTACCGATCATGTCTGTGTTGGACCCGACATAGGCAATGCTTTCCTCCCAAACGGCAACGCCACTATGGGTTAGAACTTCGCCTGTGAAGACATTAACCACACGACCGTTGGATAAATACAGGTCAGCAT
>JAFDJF010000716.1 GCA_019307645.1 Deltaproteobacteria bacterium | reverse complement strand
ATCCTTTGGGGCTGGGACCCTGCGCGGATGATCTCCGGCACCAACACCATGTATCATCTGATCAAGGCCAAAGAGAACGGCGCCAGGATCATCGCAATAGATCCGAGGTATCACGACACTGCGGCAACAGTGGCTGATGAATGGATCCCCATCTTCCCGGGCACGGATACGGCCATGATGGCGGCAATGGCCAACGTTATGATCCGGGAGAATCTCCACGACCAGGCCTTTTTGGACAAGTACACGGTGGGGTTTGACAAATTCAAACAGTATGTTATGGGCCGGGAGGACGGTGTGGAAAAGACCCCCGTCTGGGCCGCCGAGATCTCGGGTGTGGACGCGTCCACCATTGAGCGGCTGGCCCGGGACTACGCTACTACCCGTCCGGCGGCGCTGATGGACTGCCAGGGCCCGGCGCGAAGTGCCATGGGCGAGCAGTATAACCGGTGCGCAATGACACTGTGTGCCATGACCGGAAACGTGGGCCGGCGGGGCGGCAGTGCGGCCGGCGGCCTGATGGGCATCCCGGTGGGTCATATGTTTCGCATGTCTGCCATACCCCCCGGGAAGAACCCTTTTGAATTAGATGGGCCCAAAATTAAGGGAACTCTCGACATCGGCCTCAGGGTGGTTAAGCGGGTACACATAAACAAGATCTTTGACGCCATCCTTAAAGGCAAAGAAGGGGGGTATCCATCGGACATAAAGATGGTCTGGTCCATGTGCAACAACTATTTGAACCAGACAGGCAATAGCAACAAGGCAGCGCGGGCCCTTAAAAAGCTTGAGTTCTTTGCCGTCAACGAGCTGTTCATGACCCCACAGGCGAGGTACGCCGATCTGGTTCTGCCGGTGACCAGTGCGGCCGAAAGGAGCGATTTGACACGTCCGTGGCCCTCGGGTCCCTACTACACGTTTGTCAACCGTGCCATCGAACCATTAGGCGAGTGCAAGTCTGATTTTGATATTATAAGCGACCTGGCAGAGCGGCTCGGGGTTAAAGATTTTAACCCCTACTCCGAAGATGAATGGCTCAGGATGTTTGTGGAGAAGAACCCGGAGACAGCACCCCAGATTACAGACTATGAGAAGTTCAAGAGGGAGGGGATTCATCGAGTGAAACTTCCTGAACCTGTCGTAGCCTTCAGGGAACAGATAGAGGATATTGAAAATAACCCTTTTTCCACACCATCGGGCAGGATCGAGATATTTTCCCAGCGCGCGGCAGATCTGAATAACCCTGCCTGTCCGCCTGTCCCCAAGTATATGAACACACCTGAGGATCGTAAGGACCCTCTGTTCGAGAAATACCCGCTTCAACTCCTCACCCCTCATCCGAAAAACAGGGTGCACTCCGAGCTGTACAAGGTGGAATGGCTGAGGGAGGTGGAGCCTCACCGGGTGTGGATCAACCCTGTTGACGCTGAGCCACGGGGGATCAGGGATGAAGACGAGGTCTATGTATTTAATACCCGCGGCAGGGTGGCCATCAAGGCCCGGGTGACGGAGAGAATCATTCCTGGGGTTGTTTCCATCTTTGAAGGCGCCTGGTATGATCCGGATGAAAACGGCATCGACCGTGGTGCGTGCGCCAATACGCTGACCAGAGACGCTTACTCGGGTGGCGGAGCCGCTGTTATGAATACAAGCCTTGTTCAAGTAGAAAGGGGGAATTAAATCATGCAAGTCGGTTTCTATTTTGACCAGACCCGTTGTACCGGATGCTGTTCCTGCAGAGTTGCCTGCAAAGACTGGCATGACATTCCCGCTGGCCCTGAGAACTGGATGCGCGTCATATACACGGAGAAAGGTAAATTTCCTAACCCCTCTGTGAGTTATATGATTGCACCCTGCTGGCATTGTTTAGATCCTGTCTGCTTGCCGGCATGCCCGGTGGGTGCTATCACCAAGCGGGATGGAGACGGGATTGTACTCGTGGATAATCACGTCTGCGTTGGTAATGAGGAATGCGACGAGAAATGCCTCAAGGCCTGCCCTTACGACGCCCCCCAGTTCGGCCCTGAAAAAGGGGCCAGGATGCGAAAGTGCAACTACTGTCTGGATCGTTTTGCAGAAGGAAAGCTTCCCGACTGTATAGAGTCCTGTCCGGTCAGGGCATTGGATGCCGGGCCGCTTTCTGAACTGGAAAAAAAGTATGGAAAATCCAGAGATGCTGAAGGTTTTAAATATTCCAAAAGGACCAAACCGGCTGTGGTCATC
>JAFDJF010000137.1 GCA_019307645.1 Deltaproteobacteria bacterium | reverse complement strand
TCACCGCCTTTTTAACGACTTTGTTGATATCCACATCATCTGTGAGCGTGGACGTGCCCTGTCGCGCAAAATTCTTTAACTCGTCAACAATTCGTTTTATTCTTTTTGTCCCTTCAATTATGTCTGACAGGAGTACCGGCACCCGTTTACTCAGTTGTGAATAACTGACTCCGGCAACCCGAATGTCTTCGTGCTCTTTGCAGTAGTCATCCAAAATGGGAGAAGTGTCCGTCCAGATTTTTTGAAGGATTGGGCCGTTTAACATGATAGACGTAATGGGGTTATTAATCTCATGGGCCACACCGGAGACCAGTGTTCCCAGAGAGACCATCTTGGCCGCCTGGAACATGTGCTCCTGAGATCGTACACGTTCGGTAATATCCCGGTCAATCCCTCTGAAACCCACAATATCTCCGACTGAGTCTAAGATGGGTACGCCACTCGTTTCAACAATAATACGCCTTCCATCCTTACGAATGACCGTACTTTCAAATCCGGAAAAAGGTCTCTGTTCCGTACACAATTCGATGAAAAATGAGGATGCCCGTTTTGACTCCTCTGCAGACATAAGATCAAATGGTGACTTCCCAATGATTTCTTCAGCTTCAAATCCCAGCAATTCTTTTGCCTTTGGACTTACATAGGTATAGACACCTTTCAGGTCAAGCTCCCATACCAGATCACTTGTCGATTCAACCAGCGAGCGGAATCGTTGCTCACTCTCCAGCAACGACGCCTCTACCCGCTTTCGCTCTCCGATCTCTTTCTGCAGGGCTTCATTGGCCTGTAAAAGCTCTGCAGTTCGTTCCCTGACCTGTCTTTCCGTTTCCTCGTGCGCCCTCAAAAGCGCGTCTTCGGCTTCCTTACGTTCGGTAATATCGGTCGCAATCATGATAGCGGCGATAACCTTTCCATCGATTTCAAGGGGCCCTACCTGGCTTTCGTACCAGGAAATACCGCCGCTCAGGCCATTGCCTTTGTGGATGTAACTGCCGGGCTTACCTGTCTGAAAGACCCGTTCAAAGGTTTCAAGGATGTTTGTGTGATGTTCGGGATCAATATAGTCAAGATGATTCATGCCGATCGCGTCTTTTGCATTAATACCCTGAGCCGTCCGATTTATGAATTGAATAATTCCCTCACGATCCAGGATCAGGACTATATTGGGAGCATTCTCAACCAGAGAGCGCCACTTTTCCTCCGATTTTTTGAGCTCTTCCTCTGAAGTGACTCGGTTTGTGATGTCACGGCCAAGGCCCCAGTAGCCGATTAGAATTCCTGATGAGTCAAAAAACGGCGCTCCGTTTGTTTCAAGTGCGATGTATCTTCCGTCCTTGTGAATATGAGTGTTTACGAATCCGGAAAATGATTTTCGTGCCGCAGTAATGTCCTTGAAGAATTTCAGCGTGCGGACGGCCTCGTTCTCAGGCATGAAATCAACGATTGGCCTGCCGATGACTTCTCCCGGAGAATAGCCCATAACATTCTTGACCTTGGGACTTGCGTATGTATAGACACCGTTCAGGTCTACTTCATATATCCAGTCACTTACGGCCTCAATTAAAGCTCGAAATTTTTCCTCTCTTTCCCGGAGAGCCGCTTCTGTCTGTTTACGTTCATCAAGCTTTTTTTCCAACTTTCGGATCCGTTGTTCCAATTTTTCACAAGTCGGCTTTCCGGCCATCACATAATCCTCCAGGTATTTCTCTAAATATGAGATAACTACTCAGGTTGACAGGTTCAGGGTTTAGCGCCTGAGTTACAACAAGAATACCTTGAGGTCCTTCTTTAGGAGGCTGTCCGAAAAAATTGCTATTCTCGGACAGTTTCCTAGTTTGATTTTTGTCAAATTGTAGTGTAGCATGGAAAAATATCATTTCAATATAACTTAGGAAGAGCAAAAGGCGCAGTAATAGTGGACTATTTCAAGGTTTTTGCTCTTCAAAATCTGCCAAAAATGGCCTGAAGATGAGATGCCAAAATGTGAAGTTATTTTTGCGCGAGCCCTTACTCAACAAAGAAAGGATTATCTATGAAACACTTATTTCGTCTAGGCTTGTTCATATGCGCATTTTGCATTATTCCCGGTACACTTTCATGTAAAAAAAAAACCCAAAAAAAAGAGGGACTTTATGCTGTTTTCAATACCTCAAAAGGTGAGATCGTTATAGAATTATTCTATAGGAAAGTACCTTTGACCGTGACCAATTTTGTGGGATTGGCGGAGGGGACCAAAGAATCTAATAAACCCAAAGGCACCCGCTTTTATGACGGATTAAAGTTCCATAGAGTTATCAAGGATTTTATGATTCAGGGAGGAGATCCGGAAGGGACAGGAAGAGGCGGACCGGGGTATCAATTCTCTGATGAGTTCGATCCTGATCTGAAACATGATGGTCCGGGTGTTCTGTCCATGGCAAATTCCGGTCCCAATACCAATGGCAGTCAGTTTTTCATTACGCACAAGGCAACCCCCTGGCTGGACAAAAAACACAGTGTTTTTGGGAAAGTTGTTTCCGGACAGGACGTGGTTAACAGGATTGAAATGAACGACATCCTGAAGACGGTCCGAATCCTGAGAACCGGTGAAGATGCCAACAAGTTCAAGGCGGATCAGGCAAGCTTTGAGAAACTGGCGTCTACATCTAAGGAGAGGATTGCAGGAAAACAGGATAAAGGACTTGAGACACAGGCTGCTCTTATAAAAGAGAAATGGCCGAATGCCAAGGAAACGGCTTCCGGTCTCATGTATGTGGTTACAAAAGAAGGGGACGGAACAAGACCCCAGAAGGGCCAGAATGTGAAGGCCCATTACGTAGGAACCCTGTTGAATGGAAAGAAATTTGACAGTTCCCGGGACAGGGGGACTCCCATTGAATTTCCTGTTGGGATGAGGAGAGTCATTCCCGGTTGGGATGAAGCCTTTCTGGACATGAAAAAAGGCGAAAAAAGGATCCTGATTATTCCGTACTCTCTGGCCTACGGAGAAAGAGGACACCCTCCGGTCATTCCCCCGAAGGCCACACTGGTATTTGATGTGGAACTTATTGATTTCAAGTGAACTGGATAAGCATATGGCAAAGCTTGTTTTGTTTGACATAGATGGGACGCTTATCGACCCGGGCGGGGTCGGCAGGAGGTCTGTGACCCAGGCCTTTTACGAGGTGCTTTCTGTCAAAGATGCCTTTTCAGGCATAAAAATGGCCGGCAAGACCGACATTCAGATAATCAAAGAGGCCTTGACCCTGCATGGTCTATCTTCCGGCGACGGGGCAATCCCCAGGATATTGTCGCAGTATCTTAACATCTTGAAACAAGACATAAATACAGAGAATATGCGCATTAAACCCGGGGTAATTGATCTATTGAACCATCTGGAGGCGGCGGAAGGTTTCCATTTGGGACTCCTGACGGGGAATATTGAAAAAGGGGGTAGGACAAAGCTCAGTGCCTTTGGTCTGAACAGGTATTTCCTGTTTGGTGCATTCGGGGATGACAATGAAGACAGAAACGAACTTCTTCCTGTCGCAGTGGAAAAATTCAGGACGATGGCAAATATTGATATGCGTTTCAGTGATTGTATCGTCATCGGTGATACGCCGAAGGATGTCCAGTGTTCGAGCCCGTTCGGCGCGGTTTCCGTTGCAGTTTCCACCGGACCTTACAGCTATGACTTGTTGCTGGAAACCGGAGCTGATTATGTGTTGAGGAATCTGTCCTGTGCAAGGGAATTGAAGGTGTTTTCCCCGCATTATCAGGCATGACAAAGGTCTCACCTTGAAGATTTCAGGTTTTTTATCTTGACTTGAATATGGCGCCTATTTATAATAAATCTTTTTATTTTTTGATGAAGGAGTAAAAACAATGTACGCGGTCATCGAGGCAGGTGGAAAACAATACCGGGTAAACCCCGGGCATGAAGTCAAGGTTGAGAAGGTGAGGGGAGAAGTAGGGGATTCTATCACATTTGATCATGTCCTCTTGACCTCTGACGGTGAAAACGTGAGGGTAGGTAAGCCGTTTCTCGAAGACACCAGGGTTACCGGGCGAATAACTCGACAGGGAAAGGATAGAAAAATCTTAGTCTTCAAGTATAAGCGGAGAAAGGGCTATCGTAAAAAAGTGGGTCACAGGCAGCAGTTTACTCAGGTAAAAATAGAAGACATCGCACTGTAGTACCCGGTAGATGAGGTAGATACAATGGCACATAAAAAAGCTGGCGGCAGTTCTCGAAATGGAAGAGACAGCGCCGGTCAAAGATTCGGAGTAAAGAGATACGGTGGCCAGACGGTCCGCGCAGGAAATATTATCGTCCGGCAAAGGGGCACCAAACTGCACCCCGGCAACAATGTCGGCCTTGGTAGGGACTATACTATTTTTGCAAAAATTGACGGAATCGTTTCCTTTGAGCGTTTTGGCAAAAAAAGAAAAAAAGTCAGTGTATATGCCGCATAGTCTCCTGGAGACCTTTGCAATACGTCCCTGCTTGCCCAATCTCTGAGTTTTTCCCTCCAGGCCGTAGGCTTGACCCTGAACAAAATGGAACGTTTTTCAAGGGTATCACAGGATGTGATTCGGTTTTTTTGAGAGGATAATGGGTTTTTTAGATGAAGCCGTTATCTCGGTAGCGTCTGGTTCCGGGGGAAAAGGCTGTGTCAGTTTCAGAAGAGAGAAATATATACCCAAAGGCGGGCCAGATGGGGGAGACGGCGGAAATGGTGGGAGCATCGTTGTAAGAGCGACGAAGAGGCTCCATAGCTTGATTGACTTGAGTTCACGGAAAAACTTGAGGGCTCCCAATGGCAAGCCGGGAAGGGGGAAAAACCAGTCCGGCAAGAATGGTACAGATCTTATCCTTGAGGTTCCACTCGGTACATCTATCCATGACTTTGATTCCGGCGAGGTCCTGGCCGACCTGATCCATGACAATCAGGAAGTCTTTCTTCTCCCCGGGGGAAAAGGAGGGCAAGGAAACCAGCATTTTGCCACTCCCACCAATAGGGCGCCCAGGATCGCCCAACCCGGACTCCCCGGGCAGAAAAAAAGGCTTAAACTATCTCTCCAGTTCCTGGCCGATATAGGCTTGATCGGTTTACCCAATGCAGGCAAATCAACTCTTCTTTCCCGCCTCAGTATGGCACGTCCTAAAGTAGACAGCTACCCGTTTACGACACTTATACCCAATTTGGGTGTCATGACTTTTGATGATGAAAGCTTCGTGGTCATTGCTGATATCCCCGGATTAGTTGAGGGGGCCAGCCGGGGGCGAGGCCTTGGTCATCGTTTTTTAAAACATATTGAGCGGACGAACATGCTTTTGCACCTTTTGGATATAACATACCAACCTGATCATGATATCCTAGAAGACTTTAATACCGTAAGAGGCGAAATAGAGGCCTATAACCCTGCGTTGACACAGAAGCCTCAAATGGTGCTGATTAATAAGACGGACCTATATTGTTCTGAACACAGGGACCTGGATGAATTACAGAAGGCCCTTGACGGCGTTGGCGTAATGTCCCTGCCCATCTCTGCATTAACCGGCGAAGGTCTTGATGAGTTGAAGAGGATTATTTACGAAAACCGGGTATGCAAGAATCACTGACTCTGAATATATTTTTGCGCGAACCCTTAAAACCGAATAACGAATATCGATTACATGAATTCCGAATGACGAAGGAAGGAGTTTTTGTCAATTATATACAATAATAGTAACTACTCAGGTTATAAGGTTCACAGTTTCCTGTTTTCGCTTCAGACGGGATCTACGTTTTGCTCCGACAGTCAAGGTTAAAGCGATGAAGGAGGGGCTCAATTCTTTAGACAAATACCCTGTTCATCCGGTTTTTTGATATGCCAAACGGTTTGGCACACAAAGTCCAGGGAACACGCTATATCGCTCTGGAAACATGAAGAAAACCCCGATAAAATCGGGTTTAACCGTGAACCGTGAACCCTGAACCTGAGTAGTTACCCATATGTTTTAAAATCAATGGGTTATAGGGTGTGTTGGACTCTCAAGCACCAAACAATGCAACCCCTGAAAAAGGTCGGTAAGTGGAAAGCGTGTCCAGAAAAGATCTGCTGAAATCGGTAAAGAAAGTAGTCGTAAAAGTGGGTAGCGGTGTCCTGACCGAGGCAGCCGGCCTGAATTTGACAATTATTGACGAACTGGCAACAGCCATATGTGCTGTCGAGAAAAAGGGGATCGAGGTTATCCTGGTATCTTCCGGTGCCATAGCCGCAGGGCTTAAAAAAATAGGTTTTTCAAAAAGACCCCAGGCCGTCTCACAACAGCAGGCCATGGCTGCAGCCGGGCAGAGCAGTCTGATGAGGGCCTATGAGGAGGCGTTTGGCCGGCACGGGAAAAAGGTGGCACAAATCCTGCTCACCCGTGATGATCTCAACCACAGACGTCGTTATCTCAATGCTCGCAATACAATATTTACGCTGCTTTCATGGGATGTGATCCCGATTATCAATGAAAACGATACCGTGGTTGTTGATGAGATCAAATTTGGGGATAATGACAATCTCAGTGCCATGGTGACAAATATGACCGAAGCCCATCTACTGGTCAACCTCACCAATATTGACGGGCTTTTTGACAAGGATCCGAGGGCACATAAGGATGCCAGGCTTATCAGGACTGTCGAGAAGGTGAATAGTAAGATATTGAGATCTGCCGGAACGATCCCGGGATTCCTCGGCACAGGAGGTATGGCCAGCAAGATAATGGCGGCCAAGAAAGTGGCGCTTGGGGGTGTTCCAACTGTGATAGCCAACGGCTTAAGTCCCGGTATCCTGAAACGGATATTTTCAGGAGAGGATGAGGGGACCCTCTTCCTGCCTCAACACACCACTCTCTGCAGCAGAAAACACTGGATCGTGTTTACCAAATCACCCAAAGGGGCGCTTGTGGTTGACTGCGGAGCGGAAATGGCTATTTTGGAACATGGTAAGAGTCTTCTGCCTTCAGGTATCATAGATGTGAACGGGAAATTCAGCATTGGCGACTCCGTGCTGCTGAAAAACGAGTCTGGGAAGGAATTTGCGGCCGGCATGGCAAATTATGACGCTGCTGATATTAAAAGGATTGCAGGTAAGAGGACCTCTGAGATAGAATCCATACTGGGTTTCAAATATGATGATGAGGTGATCCACAGGGACAACCTTGTTCTGACAGAACAACTGGAAGAAGGAGACGATGCATGTCGCTTCCAAGCATGATTGAACAAATGGCCAAAGATGCCAGGGTTGCCGCCAGGCAACTGAGGAAACGTGAAAGGGGATTAAAAGATGCTGCTTTGGAGTTAATGGCAGCCAGACTCCTGGAACGGCGGACAGAGATTATTAAAGAAAATCAAAAGGATTTGTCCCAGGCGAGAAACTCCGGCCTTTCCGATGCCATGATCGATCGTTTAACCCTTGACGAAAAGGTTATCCGTCAAATGGCCGAAGGCTTGATGGAAGTGGCGGCCCTTCCCGATCCTGTGGGTGAAGTCACCGGGATGTGGAAAAGGCCCAATGGTTTGCTTGTGGGACGGGTTAGAATTCCCCTTGGAGTCATTGGATTCATCTATGAATCACGCCCAAACGTCACCGTGGACGCCGCCAGCCTGTGCCTGAAGTCCGGCAATGCAGTGATCCTCAAGGGCGGTTCTGAGGCCATCCACTCGAATCTGGCCCTTGCAGATTTGCTGAGAGAAGCACTTGAAGAGACGGGGCTGCCCCCAAAGACCGTTCAGGTCATACCCAGTACTGACCGAGATGCCGTGAACATCCTGATCGGCCTCGATGAATATCTGGACATTGTCATTCCACGGGGAGGTGAGGGTTTAATCCGTTTTGTGACAGAAAATTCCCGGATCCCGGTATTGAAACACTACAAGGGGGTATGTCATGTCTATGTGGATGAATTCGCTGATCTGGGAATGGCCACAGAGGTTTGTTTCAATGCCAAGGTCCAGAGGCCGGGGGTCTGCAACGCAATGGAAACCATGCTGGTCCACGAAGAGATTGCCCGTGATTTTCTGCCGGCCATGTTTGAGCGTTTTCGAGATGCCGGTGTTGAAATCAGGGGATGCGCAAGGACCATGGAACTGGCGGAAGGGGTAAAAGCGGCTGAAGAATCGGACTGGCCGGCTGAATTCCTTGAATTGAAACTTGCGGTCAAGATTGTCGCCGGCATGGATGAGGCCCTGGATCACATTGAAAAATACAGCTCCAGTCATACGGAAGCCATTATAACAAGCGACTATAATCGCTCACAGCGTTTCCTGGCAGAAGTAGATTCTTCTGTCGTCCTGGTCAATGCCTCAACAAGGTTTAATGATGGAAACCAACTGGGGCTTGGCGCAGAAATCGGGATTAACACATCGAAGCTGCATGCATTTGGGCCCATGGGACTTGAGGAACTGACCACGACCAAGTTTATTGTATATGGGCAGGGTCAGACAAGAACCTGAATCCAGTCCC
>JAFDJF010000715.1 GCA_019307645.1 Deltaproteobacteria bacterium | reverse complement strand
CGGAAAGCCTGGTAAAGTATACAGGTATCGGACCCGATCCCAGGGCACCTATAGCCGGGGCTCCCTTCCCGCCGGCGCCCCTGGTGGTCAATTTCGACCTGATCTGGCCCAGGGTAACCTATGCAGGGTTCACCCTGAACAAGGAGTTGCTATTTGTGGGGAGGTCATTGGGGGCCCCTTCAAACCCGGTGTTGCGGTTTGAGTCCCTTTTCAGCTTGTCCCCGGTCCTGCTCCGGGCGCGCCACCTTCTGACATTTCCAAGATCGTTGAGAAGGACCAGCTCCGCTATATGGTAGGGTTTGACTGGGCCCTGCCGATCAAGCTTCTCAACCCCAGGAAGAACTTCTTTATCAGCGGTCAGGTGTTTCACTTTTATACCCTCGATTACAGGGACGACAAGGACTTTTATACGGGGGAAGACTGGCTGGTTCCGGATTCATCACCCTACAATACATGGACAGTACCGAGGAATCAGGCCTATGGGTCTATGCTGGTACGAACCGAGTATCTCAATGAAAGGGTTGTACCGAGCATACTCTACGTCAGGGATTTTCACACACAGGCAGATTGGTGCGTAAGCGAAATCGGTTTCAAGGTGGGAGATCACTGGCGGCCGAAGCTTAGATGGCTCTATATCGACGGTCCTTATCAGGAGAGTTTTGGGCTATACAAGGACCGGGACGAAATAAGCCTGAGGATTGAGTACCAGTTCTGATAGTGTGATCAGTGTGAGACAAATCAGGTAGGGAATGCTGTGGTATGTGTTCCCCCTGGAGGAATATTTTGGAGGAGGATAAAATGAATCGTAAAAATAAGTGGTTGGCCATAGTTACGCTTGTCGTTTTTCTTGGAATGGTTTCATTCATTGCTTCACCGGGATGGTCCTGGGAGAGCCAGGATCCCCAACTGGCCAAAGACTGGGCAAAGATGGTGGGCTTCAATGCGAAGGATCTGGTAGGCAAGGTAGCCCCTGATATTAAACCGGGCATGGTGATCGATTCCAGCAATTACAAGGATTATCCGGGCCTGAAAAAACTCTTGCCCAAGAGTCTCTATGACCGTTTCGATCCGGGATCTTACGCCCCTCTGGCTCCCATGAAAATTGCGGAGACTGATCAGTACCATATCTCCCGGGGTTTTATGGAAAAAACCCTGGAATCAGCAAAGACCTGCAAACTGGCGGAAGACGGTCTGACACTTGTGGGGTATGCAGGCGGATTTCCTTTTCTTAACCCCAAGAACGGAAATGAACTCATGCAGTATGTGGATAACTCTTATCTTGGGGATACCTTTGCCATGCGTCCCATGCGGCTGCGGCTCTATGGGAAGAAAAACAAACCCGAGCGGGAGTTGAGACAAAATCTCAATGTTGTCAGGTATAAAGGCTGTACTGACTGGCGGCCGGACGGCCTCAAGCCCAACCCGGACGGGGTCAACTATGTGGTCTCGGGCGTATTTATATATCCACGCGATCTGTCGGGCACCTCCTATGTGAGGAAGAGGTTTATGTCGGCCGACAACCCGGACGAGTTCCTTCTCTATATCCCTTCCATGAGGAGAATACGGCGAATGTCGGGCAGGGATAGCCAGGACCCCTTGTTTGGTTCTGATCTTGTATGGGACGACTACAATGTCTGCTGGCTGAAGCTTTCCCAAACCGAGTTTCCCAATGACTATAAAATACTGGGTGAAAGTGAGATGCTCCTGCCAACCTTTATCGACTACAACTGGCCCGATGACCGCACGACTGCCGGATACACAGATTACAGAGTGGATGAGTCCGGCGACCAGATCTATCTCCACTATGGAAGCTGGCAGCGGCGCCCGGTCTGGACCTTGGAGGTCATAAGCAAAGACTCGGCCTATCTGTATAGCAAGCGTATCATCATAGTTGATAGAGAAACAGGCCTACCACTTCAGACCGATTTATATGACCAGGCAGGGCGCCTGTGGCGGTCCTGGGTGCGGGACTACAACCTCTCCAGAAAGGGTGAGGGCGTCATGGAGGACCTAATTGATATCGTCGACCACACCAATCGTCACCGGACGATTCTGGATTTTAAAGGCCACATGAATCCCCGGTGGATGGGTGCCGAATACTCTGATGTGCGCTTCCTCTCCAGAAAGGGGAAATAGGGGCGCATAAAAGCCGGGTAGACGTATAATGCGAAAAGGCCCCTTGCAAAAAGCAGCAGCAGGGGGCCCTTTCCTTAACACAAACAACCCGAGGTTGAGCTATGCCTCTGAGGCAACTGAAATTCTAGTCGGTTGACTTCACTACGACTTTTACTTTTGCATACCTGGAGCCAACGCCGTGACTTCGCCGAAATCGTTGACCGTTGCGACAGACTTGTCGGAGGATGCCCAATTCACGATCTGGTTTTCCGCCGGCTCGCCTTTTTCATTAACCACTTCGGCCTCCAGGGCAAACTTCTCCCCGACTTCAAGCTCAAGTTCTTGTGGTTTGATTTTTATGGCTGCGGTAATGGCCACCTTACATTGTACTACAGCCCTTTCACCATTTTCAGAAAGGACTGTGATCACTGTGTTCCCCGAGCCCTTTGCAGTTATTAAGGCGTTATCATCCACTGTGGCTACCTCAGGCTTGGCGCTTTCCCAGGTCAGCTTAGCATCGGGCACGGGTTTGTTTTGCTTGTCAAGAGCAGCGACTTTAAGCTGGAATGTTTCGCCCAGATTTTTCAATTCCACTGATTTGGGCTCAACATTGATCCAGCTTACTTGGCGAGCACAGCCCATGAAAACGAGCAAAGGTAAGAGCAAAAAGAAAATACTAACAAAGGATACCTTTTTGAAATTCTGTCTCCCTTTAGCCATAAATCGACTCCTTTCGTTCATTCTTGTTGTTATCTCCAAAGAGCGTCTACAAACGCATCAAGGTATCCTGTACCCTAGAGCGCTATTTAATGAGCTGGTTTTAAAACGTCGCCCTTTATCCAATTTTTTTACACTTGCTTCGTGTGGCCGCACTTTGAGCAATCGTTGCCGTCAACAGTTTAATTAGTTAAATAATTTCGATAGGATAAATTCATCCTTTTGTCAAGACAAAAAATCCCTTTATGGTAACAGTTTTAGATGACAAACATACCCGGATTGTCAGGCCGAGGAGGTCTCTTTTGAAAAGTCCACAAATATCTACGGCGCTTTTAATGACGGCACCGTAGCCTTGAAATTCTTGCGGCGCAGCCTCTCCCAAAGTCTTTATTGCACCTGTCATCGGCTGTGCCTTGGTTGTGTCCAGGAACGATGACTG
>JAFDJF010000714.1 GCA_019307645.1 Deltaproteobacteria bacterium | reverse complement strand
CGGTTTTCCCTTAAACCGTGAACCTTAAAGACACGGAGATGAACATGAAATTAACAAATAAACAAAAGGCTGTTCTCAACTATATTTCCCGCTACATCGATATGTGGGAGATAGCCCCAAGCTTTGACGAGATTTGTTCAGAATTTGGCTTCAACTCCTACAACACGGTCACCACCTATCTCAAGATCCTGGAGCGAAAAGGCTATATCCGTCTTCCCAGGGAAAAGAACCGCAAGCGGGCCATTGAAGTGATCAGTCCCGTGGAGACAAAGCGGTTCGAGGCCCCCCTCCTCGGAAGGGTGGCAGCCGGAAAACCCATTGAAGCGGTGGAAGATGTAAGCGCCATCGAGATCCCGCCATCCATGGTAGGGGCCGGCGATCATTTCGTGCTCCAGGTAAAAGGTGATTCCATGCAAGAAGACGGGATCATGAACGGAGATTTTGTAGTGGTAAAAAAACAGCCCATGGCCGAGAACGGCGAAACAGTTGTGGCCCTGATTGACAGCGAAGCAACTGTTAAAAAATATTACAAAAAAAAGGGCTACATCGAACTGCGGCCGGCTCATTCGGGCATGGAGCCCATCCGGGTCAAAAAAGGAGACATCCGAATTGAGGGAAAACTTGTTGGCGTTATTAGGTATTATAAATGATTTTGAACCGTCACATCATCCATCTTCACATCCCGTCTTTTCCCATTGCTGTGGCACGGGTCTGCCGTCCTGAGCTCAGGGCTCGTCCTGTGGCCGTGGCGCTGCCTTCCTCGGAACGGGCCCTCATCCTGTCCGCCTCTGCTGAGGCCGGAAAAGAAGGGGTCTTCAAGGGCATGCCTCTTTCAGCGGCCATAAAGCTATGCCCGCAACTGATTGCTTTTCCTCCCGATCCAGGACTCACGGAAAGGGCATGTCAGGCCATGACAAAAGTGGCAGGACAGTATTCTCCTCTTCTGGAGCCTTCCCGGCCGGGACATATCTATCTGGATGTCACAGGGACTGAACGCCTCTGGGGCAAGGCCAAGGACACGGGCTATCGTCTCAGACAGGAGATTAATACCCGGCTTAATCTGTCCGGAACAGCGGGTGTCGCAGGGAACAAAATGATCTCCAGCATTGCCTCCCGAATCACGCCGTCTTTAGAGGTGCTGGATGTAGACCTCGGCCGTGAGTCTTCCTTTATGGCCCCTTTGAAGGTGGGTGTGGTGCCCGGCATAGGGCGTTTCCGCCAGAAGATTCTTTTGGAAGAGCTTAACATCATCCGGGTTCGGGAGCTGGCTGTCCTGGATATGGACTCCCTGAAACTCATCTTTGGCCGTCAGACTCATGTCATCCATCAGAGGACCCTGGGCATCGATTCTACACCGGTCTACCCTGTTCCCAGAAAACCCATGGTGAGCGAGGAGAGCATGCTTAACCAGGACGAAAATGAGGATCAAAAGCTCCTGGGGATTCTTTACCGCCTAGTTGAAAAGTGTTCCTACCGGCTGCGGAGCAGAGAACTGATGCCTCGAAAGGCAGGCCTTTTGATCCGATATTCCGATCAGATGGAGGCAAAGCGCCAGATCAAGCTGGCCCATACCAGCTTCTGGGATTTTGACCTCTATGGGCCATTAAAAAAATTGTTTTTAAAGATTTGTAATCGGCGGGTGAGGGTGCGGTTTATAAGGGTTTGGTTCCGGGATTTTTCTTCCCCAAGCAACCAGCTTTCACTTTTTCCCGCCCCGTCACCCCATGCGGAAAAAAGATCCGCTGTCATCCAGGCTTTGGACCGCATCAGGGGGCGGTATGGAGAGGGAGCGATCAATTGCGGGAAAGCGGCTTAATCGAAAAGGGCGTGCAGTAGGATGCACCATGCAGCTTAAACCTTATGCCTTCTTTTATTCATCTCAACATCCATTCCCATTATTCCAAAGGCTGGGGAGTCGGCACTATCGAGGAGCTCTGCCAGGCTGCCAAGGAAATGGGCATAAAAAGGCTGGCCCTGACCGATACCAATGGGCTGTATGGACTGATATTTTTTGTCCAGGCAGCCAAAGAAATGGGCATTGAACCCATCGTGGGGAGCGAACTCCTGTTCGACGGGCGACGCGCGGTCCTCCTGGTCAAAAACCCGCATGGATATGCTAATCTATCCCGGATTATCTCCGACTGCCACTGCCATCAGGACTTTGACCTGATCCAGGCGCTCAGACAAAGGCGTGAAGGGCTCATCACATTTACCGATGATTTCAAGCTGCTA
>JAFDJF010000136.1 GCA_019307645.1 Deltaproteobacteria bacterium | reverse complement strand
CCTCCAGGGGTCCTGCACCTGTCGCTATACTGGGAAAAACCTTCTTCGTTTCAAACGAAAGGTCCAGGGAGGCGGCCAGTAACTTGACAAACCGTGTCTCAGCCTCGTCATCATCAGGCCTGAGGCCATGGTCAAAATGGGCAACAAAAAGCTCGATCCCGAGTTCATCCCCGAGTTCATGGAGCATATCCAGGAGACAAACAGAGTCCACCCCCCCGGAAACAGCCACAACCACGCGATCTCCGAATCGGATCATACCATATCTGGAAATGGTGTTTTTGACTTTCTTTATGGACTGGTTCATTGCGTTGATCTCTGTCTTATGTATTGATGGACTCGCAAAAAAGTCGGGAAACACCCTCCTTCGTCATTCCGGCGAAGGCCGGAATCCAGTTATATCAAATAGTTCCAGCTTGTCTGGACTCCGGTTTTCACCGGAGTGACGACTTTTTACGAAACCGTCAAGTATTGTTTTCGGAAAAAGTAACACGATTTAAATATAATCTCAATTTCGCAAGGGATTTTTCCCGAAATGAAACAAACTCCCCAATTCACCCAAATGTCCTTCCAAGTAGAAACCCGTTCGAAAGCAGGGTTCGCACCAGTAGGCATATTGGAGCGATCGGATGATTTACCTTGACCTGACCATAAAAATGATTAACTTTTACGGTTAATAACCAAATTTATTTGACAGCAATAATACCGATGTTTAGAAAATTTTCGTTCTTATCAAGGAGCAAAAGTATGACAGAAACAGATTCCATCCAACAGTTCAGCGGCGCCTCCAAGTATATCCTGGATGAAGAGTTAGCCAAAATCGTAAATATTTCAATGGCCCTGGAAATGCCACTGCTTCTTAAAGGGGAGCCTGGCACAGGCAAGACCATGCTGGCACACGCTATCTCAGAGACATTAAATATGAAACTGACAGTGCTTAACGTCAAATCCAGCATGAAACTTGTGGAGGCCCTTTACATGTATGATACCCTCACAAGGCTGAATGACAGCCGCTTTGGAGATTCCAGCAGAGATGTGAGCAATATCGAAGACTACATCAAAATGGGCAAAATAGGCCAGTCCTTTGTTGCAGACGAAAGGGTCGTCCTATTGATCGATGAAATTGATAAGGCAGATACTGATTTTCAGGACGATATGCTCGATGTACTGGACCAGATGGAGTTCGATATCATTGAGATCGACAAGACCGTAAAGGCGAAAAACAGGCCCGTCATTATCATCACTTCCAATGCCAAAAAAGACCTGTCCGATCCGTTCCTGGGCCGCTGCAATTTTCATCACATTGCCTTTCCAGAGCCTGACATGATGAGAACGATCATTCAGGTTCACTTTCCTGACATCAGCAAAGATTTACTGGAAAATACGGTTATGACCTTCTACCGCATGAGAGAGTTCAGAGGCATTGAAAAAAAACCTGCAACAAGAGAATTGATCAACTGGATCAGAGCGCTTAAGGCAGACCCCGATTTCAAGATAAAGAACCTGATCAAGGGAGACTTCCCCTATCTGGGTGTCCTGTTCAAAAAAAGTCCCGACTATGCCATTGCACAGCGGTCTTCCACTCGGATGAGGATATAGGTCTTTTATAACTCAGGTTCAAGGGTTCACCGTTCACGGTTCAGAGCCTGCCCTGGCGCTACTGAACGCAATCTACAATGTCTCAATTCAGCCAGGTCTGGGCCAGGGGTTTGTGGAGCAACCGTGAACCACTGAACCCTGAACCTAATAACCCGAGAAGCTACTTTTATGTTTACCAAATTTTTTTACATTCTAAAACAAGTGGGTATACCGGTATCCCCAACGTGCTTCCTCAGGCTTCAAAAGGCCCTGAGCATGGGGTTGATCACCTCAATGGACGATTTTTACACCTCTGCTCGTTCGATCCTGGTCAAGAGTGAAAGATATTTTGATCTCTATGATCAGGTATTTGCTCACTATTTTGAAGGGGCGGAACTCAAAGACCCGGAGGAATTCGAGGTATCCGAAATAGCCCGGACCATGCTGGAGGAATGGCTGAAAAACCCTAAAGAACTTGCTCAGGCCATGGGAGTTGATGAAGAAGAATTGAATAAATTGAGCCCGGAAGAACTGCTCCAGTACTTTCTTGACCGGTTGAAAGAACAAACCGAAGAACACCACGGCGGAAACAAATGGATCGGTACGGGGGGAACATCCCCGGTAGGGCATTCAGGCTACCATCCCGGAGGAATGAGGGTAGGAGGCGTCTCAAGAAACAAGTCGGCTGTAAAAGTGGCCATGGACAGAAGATATCGGGATTACTCCCATGAAGGCCCCCTTAGTCAGGCTCAGATGGGGGAGGCCCTCAAGAGACTGAGGAACATGGTTCCCTCCGGCCCTAAAGATGTGATAAATATCGATAAAACCATTTACCAGACCATGAAAAATGCCGGAGAGATAGAAATTGTATTTGAAAGGGGCCTCAAAGACCGTCTCAAGGTTATTCTGGCCTTTGACAACGGTGGATGGTCCATGGAACCTTATGTGGCTGTTGTCCAGACTTTGTTCAATTACACCAGGGCCCAGTTCAAAGAACTCAAGACTTTTTTCTTTCACAACACCATTTACGATAAAATCTGGGAAGATCCCCCCAGACGGAGCAAACCTTATCCAGTGGAGGAACTTATCCGTTTTGATCCTGACACCCGTTTCATTATCATAGGTGACGCAAGCATGGCACCATATGAACTCATGGCCCTCGACGGCTCCATTCACATAGAAGAAAGATCAACCCAACCAAGCTATCAGAGGTTGCAGTTCATCGCCGAGACCTTCCCCCGCTCTGTCTGGCTGAACCCTATAATGGCCAATGAGTGGCCTTACACCCGCACAATCAACACCATCCGTGAAATCTTTCCGATGTACGAGCTGACCATTGACGGGCTTGAGGAGGCTGTAACTTTTCTCATGAGTAAAAATTGATCCTTAGGGCTCGCGCAAAAATAAATTCACATTTTTGCGCGAACCCTGAGTCATGGAAAACTTAATATGCAGGGTCCCGGTATCATCACTCTGACAACCGATTTTGGCCTCAAAGACCCGTACGTCGGCACCATGAAGGGCGTCATTCTCTCCATTAATCCTGAGGCCCGAATTGTTGACATCACCCACCAGATAAAAACAGGCGACATAACACATGCTGCCGGGCTGATACTGGAAACCTTTAACTTCTTCCCCAAAGATACCATCCATGTGGGCGTAGTCGATCCCGGTGTCGGCAGTGACCGGCGGCCGATCCTCGTTAAGGCGGAAGGCCACTTTTTTGTAGGCCCTGACAACGGCCTTTTCTGGCCTATAATCAGTGCACATCAGCCAGCAGAGATGGTCCATCTCACGGAAAAGGGATATTTCCTCCCCCATATCAGCCACACCTTTCATGGGCGTGACATCTTTGCCCCTGTGGCAGCCCACCTGTCCCACGGTGCGGACCCACTGAAAATGGGGACAATCATAAGGGACCCCGTGCCACTCCGTTTACCGAGTCTGAAAAAAAATGAGGGAATCCTTTGCGGTCAGATAGTCCGTGTGGACAACTTCGGTAACCTGATCACCAATATCCACCGGGAAGACCTTGCACAATTTACAGAAACGGGGAAAACAGTCATAAAGGTCGGCACTCTGACAATCGAAAATGTGCGAGAAACATATGCTGAAGCGAAAAAGGATAAGGCACTGGCCCTGATCGGCAGTTCAGGTTACCTTGAAATTGCGGTCAATCTGGGCCGGGCCAGTGATCGATTGGGGATAGATTCGGAAGAACTGACAGGTGTAAAGGTGGAGGTTGGGAAAGTGGGCAATAAAAGATGAACGTCGAACATCAAACGTCGAACAAAATGACCCAGAACCCTTGAAGCCTGAACCTGAGCAACAAATCA
Organism: Deltaproteobacteria bacterium; assembly: GCA_019307645.1. The sequence continues at coordinate 2,694 of JAFDJF010000136.1, read as the reverse complement.
CTTTATCATCTCTCAGACAGTGTCCTGAGATACTCTTCCCATTCCACCGGCAACAGATACTTTTTCTTGGTATTACATTCCTTGCAGGCAGCAACGATATTTCCTTTTCTGCTTTTTCCGCCCCTGCTGAGAGGAACCACGTGATCCATGGTCAATTGCTCCCGACCCACTTCACGGTTACAGTAGAAGCAGACACCGTTCTGGATCTTATTGTTCCACCAGTGCATACGTCTCAGACGGCGGGCCTTTTCCTTTTCTTTTTTTATGTCCTTGTCGCTGACAATATCGATTTCAAATGACATAGGTAATAATGTTATACCTTATTTATACAAAAACTCAATTGCTGATTACGGGATAATATCCGGTTGACGGGAAAAAGGGGAATGTGTTAGGAATTTGGTCAGTAATCAGAGGGTAGTTGTATTAGCGGAGTGATTGATGCACAATTCATCACCCGCGAACCGGGTTGAATGCCTTTTCTACTCTTTGACTTTAGCCCTTTCGACTTTGTGTCTTAGGGTTCGCGTAAAAATAACTGGTACCTTTCCAAGTTATAGATGTTGGGGAGGCGAGCGAGCCCTTAGTGGCAGAGAAAATACATGCCGCATGATCTTCACCAATTAATGCATGAGGCCCTGAACGAAGCTGAAAAAGGGTTTTCAGAGGGGGAAGTGCCCATAGGTGCGGTACTGACAACTCTGGACGGTGAAATTGTTGCCAGAGCTCATAACCAGCCTGTAGCTCTCAGCGACCCAAGCGCTCACGCTGAAATTCTGGCCATGAGAAAAGCCGGTTCGGCTTTTCATAACTACCGGCTGACACGTACCATTCTAGTCGTGACCGTTGAACCTTGTCTCATGTGTATGGGCGCTGCCCTCAATGCCAGGATAGCTCAGCTCGTATTTGGCGCTGCAGATCCAAAAGCAGGCGCAGCAGGATCTGTTTACAACCTTGCCGCGGACGAGCGTCTCAATCACAAGATTGAAGTAGTCCCCAATATCCTGGAAGAAAAATGCCGGGCCCTGATGCAGAGTTTCTTCAGAGCTCGTCGGGGAGAAACCAAATCAAAGTAAGCCGGAGAGGTTCCGAAGTGTTTGTAACGGGGTTGGCTTTAAATCGATCTGTCACGTTAAGGGCAGGACACGTGGGATTGGGCCTCTCTTTTACCTATTGATTTTATTTCTTCTTTCTCATACTTTGTCAAATTACTTACAAATTCGGAGGGATGCCTGAGTGGCTGAAAGGGGCGGTCTCGAAAACCGTTGAGGGGTTTAGCGCTTCTCCGAGAGTTCGAATCTCTCTCCCTCCGCCATTAAGGGTTCGCACAAAAATAACTTCACATTTTTGCGCGAGCCCTAAAGCCCTGTGATTTTGTTAAGCGGGTCGTAATGGAGACCATTCGGCAAAGAATTATTGCATGCCTGAGCGAAGTATCCATGAACGCCATTGATATCTCTCAGGATCTTGGGATCATGGAAAAAGAGGTTTATGAACATTTGCCCCATATCGCCCGTTCAGTAGCTTCCCAGGGAAAAAGTCTTGTCATACATCCTTCCATGTGCTTAAAATGCGGATTTGTATTTGAAAACCGCAAGCGTTTCACACGCCCAGGCCGCTGCCCGCAATGTAGGGAAACCCGGATACGAAGGCCTGCTTATGAGATCCGATAGCTGTTTCTCTGAACGTAACCATTATACAACCCTGCCTTTCGAGGGTGAGTTTTTTAAGGAGATCTCTGTATGGATACAAAAAAGGCCATTATGGCATTTTCGCAGAGTGAAAAGATCAAATCAGGCATTATCTGGCTTTCCCATACGCTCCAATTACTGGGGAGTCTTCCTGCGCTGGAAACTCAGGGTGGAGAAACAATCATCAAGACATTAGCAGATATGGTTTTCCAGGAGATCCAGCTTGCCAAGAGCGTGGCAGGTGATGACCAGTGGAAAGATGCTGAAATTAGCTTAGATAGAGCAATAATAATGATTAATTCGGGGGTTGGTCCAGAGGCCATAATTCATCTTACGCAGGCCCTGAGTCAGGTTACCAGCATTGGCCAGCGTTCAATGTCTTTCTTGCAGGAACAGGGCCTGCTTTAGGCGATAAAACCGGCGAGCCCTTAGCCCAGAAAACGCGCGACGGTTTTTTTACTGGATCTGGCCAAATTCGAAAGGACCTCTATTTTTTCGCTCCCTTGCCCTTTAGCCAATCCGGCTGAGATGGAGAAAGAGAATCCCTCGGAATGGGTTTCCGGTTGTATGTCAGCCTGAATACCGGCCAGGCCCTGGTCTTGTACATTCTTTGAGAAATCATCCAGCATCTGTTCAGCAATCCGGGGGTCCGTATTGGGGAGGATGGTTGCAATCTGATCGCTGCCAATCCGGGTTGAAATCCCCACCTGCCCGAAGTGTTTATTCACAGTTTCTCCAAGGGATTGAACAATCTCCAGTGTTCTCCTATTCCCCAATTTGTCGTTCAGCTCATCAAAGCCCTCCAGGATAAAAACCACGACTGAGATAGTCTCATGCGATTCCTTTTGTTTTACGCTCTTCTCATAAAGACCGTCAAAACTCTTCTTTGAGTGCAACCCTGTCAATTCATCCTGAAAACCCTCCAGGCTTTTAACGAATTCGTCCACCATTGGGTGTTCAAGCTGATCGAGCTCATTGTAACAAAAAAAAAAAATGATCTGGCCAT
>JAFDJF010000135.1 GCA_019307645.1 Deltaproteobacteria bacterium | reverse complement strand
CCAACAAGGACTATAGCGATGTCAGTGAGCGACGGTTTCTTCTCAATGACAGTGGTAACATTGCATATTCGCTCCGGAGATTTGCAGTCCGTACAGCGTCCGCTGGTTGCACACGGTGTCTTTCTCCCCAGAACCATAGCGTGATAAGGGGCGATAACATTCTTTATCCGGTCAATAGCTTCCGTGACGTCACGAACAATCTTGTTCATCCCGATTACCAGTATGACCTTCTTCGGTCCGAAGATCATACCGCTCACCCTGTTGCCCGTGCCGTCAATGTTTACAAGTTTCCCATCCAGTGTAACCGCATTGCTGCTGGCCAGCAGTATATCGCTGCGGCGTCTCATCAACTCGTCAAGGGGGATCTCTTTCAGCTCTGAAAGATCGAGGCCCTTTGTCCCCCTTTTTCTCAGCTCATCGGCAAGACCGATCTGACTGATTGACGTTGAGCCGGCAAACCCAAGCATAGCCCCCGGGGTTATCATATCAAGAACGATCTCTCTTGCGATATCCGCCGTCTCAGCAAACTCCACGGGGTCAAAGCGGTTTGCCTTTAGTGATTCCACCACTGTCTTTATCGCTTTGTCCATTGCGCCATCCATTTCTTACTCCTCACCGGACCAGTCCGGATTTCTCACCGCACTTTATAGCGAGATTGCAGACATGGAAAAGACGGGCGTCCATTACGCGATAATCCCCGCAACTGACTAGACCGCTTTGTCCCGTTTTATCGATTCACACCTGATTATTCGATCTTTGTTTTAGGGCACTTACTCTTTTGGCACCTGATGTTGTTGAGTTTCTTGTTTTGCTCAACGGACAAAATATTTTTCAGCCCGGCATAAGCATCAATCAAGGATTTGGCCTTCTCTTTCTTAAGTTCATACTTCTGATCAATCAGCTTGCTTATACTTTCTTTGTCTATTTTATCTTCCCATAATTTTGATTTTATATCGACCCTGATGAGATCAATCTCAGCGTCCCGTTTGATCAAATCTTTTTTTGTGGATATTTTTAACTGTTTAATCTTGGCCACTTGATCGTCGGACAAATCTAACTTCTCCTGATTGGCCATTACAAGATGAAGGTTGCAGAAAATCTTTTTCTCAAGGCCCCACCCGTGCTGCGATTTTTTTGGGCACAACTGTGCCTGGGCCATAAGTGGTGAATAGATAACCAGTGATAATACCAGTAAAAAAATGATTCCGAATTTCCTGTCTTTCATGTTATACCTCCGTTTATTAAATATTATTCTCAATGACATCCGCCAGGTTAACCCCCTCTGACAATGCCGGCATTAGTGGATGAAAAGCAGAGGGGCTAATTTCGATATCTGTTCCTGCAATCTTCTTGAATTGCACGGCCAGCAGGATGTCAGACTCTTTGCCCTCATTATTTATGATTGTTTCATGTGCATTATGCATTAAAAACACTGAAAAGTCTTCTACGTTTTCGGAAAAATTCATCAAAAAAGACTTATAATAAGACAAAACATATTCGCCTAATTTTTCGTATACATCATCATATTCTTCGTATATTGCCTGCATTTCCATCTCAATCCGAATCGATATAAATGTTGTCAGTAAAACCAGAAAAGCACGGTCTTCGTCCTGAAATTGTTGATCCTGATGTGTGTCTTTTAAAATGTTCCAAAAATAATCAGAAGAAGCCGCAATTACGTTATGGACGTTGAAAAAAATATTTCGGATCAATTCTTCACCATTTTGAGATACAAATTCCAATGCGGTTCTATTTTGATTCAACTTTATTTTTCCTCCTTGATGACATCTGCTTCACGTTGTGGACCTGGCCCGAATCGGTGAAATGGATTTTACCTGAAAAATCATTGTTTGACAATAGGGGTTCGCGCAAAAATAAATTTACATTTTTGGCGCGAGCCCTAAGGTTGATGCAGTTGATGGGGACAGTATCGCTGGAGTCCTGCTATGTGTTGCTCAAAAAAACCAGGTCTGGGCCAGGGGTTGCGGATTTTTGATTTGAAAAAAATGTAATCTTATGTTAGTATTTTCAGCTTAAATTAAAAATATGAGAATCAGAGTTTTCATTCAAACACTATTTAATGATAAATTTGAAAAAACCTTTTTTTGAACGATTTACTCGGTATAATGAAGGATTCTATGGCTCATAAAAATGACATCCAGGCACAAAAGATTGAAACGGTCATCATTGGTGGAGGCATTTCAGGGCTTGCCTGCGCACGGCATTTACATGACTCAAACATTCCCTTTATCCTGATTGCGGATCACCTGGGCGGGCGTCTGGCGCTTTCCAAACGCGGTCATTACCTCGGCGCCGTAATGTTTAACAACGACTATATTCACGTTAAACAACATGCACGGAAATCCTTCAAAGGTCGGCCGTGGCGTTCTTATATCTGGGACGGCAGCAAAGGCGTCAATTTCATGCTGCGTATAAACTTTCTGAAAATTTTCCGGCTTAACAAGGTATTCGGTGAATTCAGCAGCGCTTTAAAGCAATTCCGCGCCCAGGCACCCTATACCTGTCAAAAAACACTTATGGAGCAGAACCCCCTGCTGCGAAAACTCGTTTCCCAAAGCGCCGGGGATTTTGTCAGAGAGCAGCATATTGAATCATTGGTAGAAAGCTTCCTCGGTCCGGTGGCCGGGGCGGTGTTCCTCTGTGACTGGAAGCAGATGAATGCCTTCCATTTCTGTGTCGGTATCACCTGCACGGGTAATGGGGCCTGCAATGCCGACTGGAGCGGTACCATCGACAGCCTTACGCAGGGCTATTCTGACAAAATTGTGATTGATAAAGTGACATCAATAAAAGAAACAGACCGGGACCAAACTTACCAGGTCAAATGCAAAGAACGGCAGTACACCGCTAAAAGGGTCGTTCTATCCGTACCGGGAGCAGCCGGCAATGAGCTGCTGAATATTTCCGGTACTGCGCAGGGGATATCCTGTCATGTTTTTCATATAGAGGGAAAACGCCGAGCCCTCTATCGGCCGAAGCGCTCCCTGTTAATGGGCGCAGACGAGGAGATTAAACTCTTTTTTTCCTTGCCGGATGGTATTGATGTGGTCTATTCCGAGCATGCAGAGCCGGATTTTGCCCGTTACTACGAAGATCACATGGTCATTGAACATCACTTCTGGCAACCGGCGATCCAACTATCACAGGTTGAGTGGCGGCCTCTACAGCCCAGACCCAACCTGTTTACCATTGGGGATAACAACATCTGCGGACTGGAAGACAGTTACCTCACCGGCCTTTTTGCAGCCAATAAGATCATCGAGCAACGTCGAAAAGTAAGGGGCTCTAACAACTAAGGGTTCGTAGAGCCTACGCCTCGGAGAAAATATAGAAGTGAGGAGGACCACCCATGAAAGTCCTGGCCATTAACGGCAGCCCTATGAAAGATAAGGGCAACACCGCCGCTATCCTTACCCCATTCCTGGACGGGATGCGGGAGGCAGGTGCGGAAATCGAGTTGTTTTACATCAAAAATCTCAAAATCAAACCTTGTCAGGGTGAATTCAACTGCTGGTTCAAGACACCGGCTGAGTGCTTCCAAAAAGACGACATGCAGACGCTGCTTCCCAAATTCAGTCAGGCGGACCTCTGGGTGTTTGCCACCCCGCTTTATGTCGATGGTATGTCAGGTCCCATGAAGAATCTTCTGGACCGGTTAATTCCGCTCTTAGAGCCTTTTCTTGAGCTGCGTGACGGTCACGGCCGCCATCCTCTGCGAAAAGGTGTAAAGCGTGGCAAGGTCGTATTGGTCTCCAACTGCGGTCTCTGGGAGTCGGACAATTTTGACCCCCTGGTTGCCCATGTTGCAGCCGCTTGCAAGAACTTGAACCGTGAATTTGCAGGGGCAGTGCTGCGGCCCAATGGTCCGATATTGGCAGCAATGGCGGAGATGGGCGCTCCTGCCGATGATGTGCTCGAAGCAGCGAAAAACGCCGGCCACCAGCTGGTGAAGGACGGCAGGATGCAAACGGAAACCCTCGAAGTCATTGGACGGGAACTCATCCCCTTGGAAATGTTTATAGAAAGTGCGAATCAGCATATCCAGCAGACGCTGGATGAGCTGGAAGCGTAACCCCTAATGCTTCAAAACTTTAAATTGAAAAACAAAATAGGAGGTAAACAATGAATTATGTACAGGGAAAGGTGATCATAATTACAGGATCAGGCAGTGGATTTGGGAAGCTGGTCGCAGAGAATCTGGCACGGATGGGAGGCAAACTAGTCCTTTCCGACATAAATGAGGAAACCCTTAAAATAGCTGCAGATGGAATTAAATCGAAAGGTGGCACTGCTGAATACATCGTGGCTGATGTTTCTGATAAAACACAGGTTGATAAAATGGCCAAGTATGCGATGGATACCTTCGGCAGAATCGATGTGTTGATCAACAACGCCGGAATCATGCCGCATTCACTTTTTGCGGCAAAAGAAACTGAAGCCTGGGACAGGTGTATTGATATTAATCTAAAGGGTCCTATTTATGGAATCACATCGGTCATCGATATTATGAATAAGCAGGAAGATGGTCATATTATTAATGTATCATCCCTCTATGCGACCAATACCCATGCCGGTGCAGGGGTTTATTCTGCAACCAAGGCAGGTTTAAGAATGATATCCAATGCCCTCAGGGCTGAAACCAGAGGCAAAGTCAGGGTTTCAACCATTTATCCGAGCGGTGCAGCGACAAACCTGATGTCGACCGTACTGGACTTTGAGGCGGCAAGCGACTTCATGGGAAAACACTTACCGGAAGTGATGGAACTTGCTGAAAAGGAACCTGAAAAATTATCAAATCCGGATATGAATGATCCCAAGGCGTTAATGCTCGCTGCGGAACCCATCGCAGACGCGATTGTATATTGTATCAATCAGCCTGCAGGTGTGACCATAAGTGATATTATGATAAGAGCAACCAATGAATCAATGACATATTAGGGGAGGCTGTTCTAAGCGCTCACACAAACCGCTCGCAGCCCAGCTTGAACCCCTTCATTCTGAGGCTCTCCTGATGATGGACCACTCGATTCAGTCCAGCATCTCCTGCGCCTTCGTAATCTCCGTTTCGAGCCAGGCGATCTCGCTGAAGTTATTCGTCGTGGCGCGGGAAGTCTCCAGCAAAGCTGTGAGCACCTGGATCTGAGCGCGTAGCACAGCCGGGTTCTCCGGCTCGGCTTCCAGGGCCATCTCGATCAGGAGCAACGCATGGACGGGCTCGCCGGCCTGCAGGCGGGTCTGCGCCCTGGCCAGCAAGGGCTCCACCCCAGCGATCTCCACCACGTCCGCGTAGACCTCTGAGACGTGATGGGGGTAGAGTTCGCTGGTGTGGCGGTACTGGAACCAGCCGCCGTACTCGTAGACCATATTGCGGATGGTCCAATCCACACGGCCGTGGGTTTGCGAGAGGTGGGCGAGACGCTTGGGCAGCTCGATCTCCTGCATCAACTGGTAGACGTCTTTGCCGTCGTTCAAGCCCTCGATCACCTCGTCGTGTACGTACTGCAGCGCGTCACGAATCAAAATCAGGCGCTCCTTGATCTCCTCCCTGCCGAACACGGCCACTTCCTGCCCGGGCAGAAGGATCTCCGGCTCCAGGGCGATCACTTTGTTGAGCGAATCGAGGTAGGGCTCCACCAGGCGATTGCGGTCACCGCGCACGGTGCCGAGGTTGGGCCACATGGGGAAGTGCGGCCCGACAAAGCCGCCGCCACAGAACAGGATCTTGTAATCCGCCAGCCAGAGCCCCGCGGAGTTGATGCCTTCGGCCCCAGGGAGCGCGATCACCTCAAAGCGGATGCCGCCCTGCTCGAAAGCGTAGCCCTCGTGATCCTCCACCAGGATGTCCGGTGTGATGGGGTTATAGGGGTAGAGCAGGTCCTTCACCAAGAGTAATTTTGTGCTCCAGTTATAGAGCACGGCAAAGCGGTTCATCAGCCAGTCGCCGATCTTCTTGCGCCAGGGCATGTACTCCATGGTCGTGCGCGTCATGATGATCCGGGTGTCGGAGTCCTTCCAGCGCTTGAGCCCACCGATGTCGTCCTGTTGGCCCTGGGGCAGGAGGATGTGGGTGACCGGTCCATCGTCGATCTCCTGCAGCAGCTTGTACTGTTTCTTGGCCTGGAAGGCGAAGCCGGTATCGAAAAGCACGTTGCCCTCGGGTGTGGTGATCAAATAGGTATTGGCCAGGCCCGTCGCCATGTAGATGAAGTCGTTGATCCGGATGACCTCGATGGGGATTTTGATGAGCTTTCCAACGGGGGTGTCGGAAGCGCGCACGTCCGAGGTGTCCACCTCGCTTTTCTGCTCGTCCAGGCGCTTCACCACTTCGGGCTCGGCCGTGGGGGTGCGGTGGGCTTCCTCCTTCCGGTCACAGCCGGGCACGGCACCGAGGGCCAGCACAAGGGCAGCGATCAGGAAGAGACGAGTGAAGAACATGGATTCGAGGGTAATCGTCATGGCGTTTCTCCTTCTAGTTGAAATTATGTTTTTTATAAATCCATGCAAAATTGTTTATGCAAGATTCAGGTAATATTTTTTAACACCTCATTGGCACAGTTATAACCGGGTACGGCTGTTACGCCTGATC
>JAFDJF010000713.1 GCA_019307645.1 Deltaproteobacteria bacterium | reverse complement strand
ATCCCAGGCTTTTGGCTTTTTCTGTAAGAGATAAGATCACGGATATGTTTAGCACTTCCGTTTTTTACGCAAACCCTTAAAGTTAAGGGCGTGGCATTATGATACGGAACGGCTACAAATCAAAGGGTGTCAGGCTTTCATAACCGTCCTCTGTTACAAGGATGGTTTGTTCGAACTGGGCGGAAAGAGACCCGTCAGCTGTCACAGCAGTCCAGTTATCTTCCAATATTCGAAGGGAGCTCTTCCCCAGATTTATCATTGGCTCGATCGTAAAGACCATGCCTGGAACCAGAAGGAGCCCATCTCCTTTCCTGCCGTAGTGGGGTACCTGAGGTGGTTCGTGGAATTCGATGCCGACTCCATGCCCCACAAATTCCCTGACCACAGAACAACCTTCTCCCTCTGCATAGGCCTGGATCGCCCAGCCTATATCTCCAATAGTGTTCCCGGGTTGTACCATGGACATGCCCTTTTTCAGGCTTTCCCGGGCCACGCTTGCAATCTTCTGAGCGTCCGCAGCCGGGGTCCCAATAAAAAAAGTCTTGTTTACATCGGCGAAATATCCGTCCAGGATGGGTGTAACATCCACATTTACGATATCGCCGTCATTCAGTACCCTGTCGCCGGGGATGCCATGACAAATCACATCATTTATTGAGATGCACACGCTCTTCGGAAATCCGCGATAGTTCAGCGGGGCAGGTATCGCACCGTTTGATATGGTGAATTCGTGAACAAGGGCGTTTATTTCATCTGTAATGATTCCCGCCCTGATTTTTGACTCCACCATGTCGAGTGTATCCAAGGCCAGACGGCCTGCCTTCCTGATGCCCTCGATGTCTTTGTTTTCTTTAAGCTGAATCTTATATTTCTGGAAATACAGGTCTTTTATGTTTGCGGACTCCGGATTCTGCTCTTTTCCGAGACAACATTTCTTAAATTTGAGACCGCTTCCACAGGGGCAGGGATCATTGCGACCTACCTTTTCAGTACTTTTTTTCTGCAACACGCTTATCTAAACCTCAAATGTTCTGGAACAAACGGCTTGGCTCTGTTCCCGGGATCTTTTCTGTATTAAGCCATAACAGAATTAATTGTTTAAATCAACTGTCCTGTTTCGCCTGTCAGATTCTGTTGATAATATTGATGTAAAGATATATGAAGAGAAAGCAACCGTCAGATGTTCCAGCTTTTACGCGAGCCCTTAGGACTACAGTCCATATTGAATAATCGGATATCCGGGGAGACCCTAACATGAAATGTGAATGCGGAGCCAAACTTGATCTTGTCAGGAAGTGATCCGGGATGTTTTTTGTCTGCAGGTCCTGTGGATTGGGTAGACCCCTGAGGGTTGAGGATATCACCGATGAGATAGAACGGCAGTTGGCATATATTAATTGCGACCGGCTCTGATGGCTGACACCTCCAGAAATATTTTTCAGACGCCTCATGTATGGGCCTTCACCACTTACTTTGCCGAAGGATTTCCTTACACCATCATCCGTACCGTTTCCTCTGTCTTTTTCCGCGATATGAAGGTCAGTTTGGAGGCCATTGGTCTGACCTCACTCTTCGGACTGCCCTGGGTTTTGAAGTTCCTTTGGGGCCCGCTGATTGACCAGTTCAGCACTAAGCGGCAATGGATGTTATCCATGCAGTTTATGCTGATCCTCGTTTTCTGCGCTGTCGCGTTTATCGTCCCTTTATGCCGGGGAGTAATGATAATTGCCATTCTTTTTTTTGTAGGCGCATTTCTGGCAGCAACCCATGACATGGCCATTGACGGTTATTATATGGAAGCCCTCGATAAAGAGGGGCAGTCCAGATTTGTGGGTTACAGGGTGATGGCCTATCGAATTTCTATGATGGCCGGAACAGGCGTTATCGTCACCATCGGCACAATGACTTCCTGGAGAACAGGCTTTTTCTTCGCTGCATTGCTGCTTATTATTCTTTTTGTTTATCATCTCTTTTTGCTGCCAAGAGTAGAAACCCGTAAGAACCCAATCCGGCGCCTCTTTCAGTCCGGTTCTATCTTAAAGTCTGTCACATGGTGTATCCTCTTATGCTGGGTCATTATTATTTTTCGATGGATTTTTTCCCTCCATGGGTGGGAGGCATTTAAAGGCCGGGTCTGGTTTATCGAAAGCATTAGCATTTCCGGATGGGTCGGTATCGGGATGTAAAGGCGCCGCTATTCAAAGATAAGGATGCCTTTTATTCCAGGGCATTCATGGCATATATGGACAGAAAAGGAATCGGAGTCGCCCTTGTATTTATCGTCCTAATGCGAACCGGCGAGGCAATGTTAGCTTCCATGGCATCTCCATTCATGGTAGATCTTGGGATCGAGGTCCATTATGGATGGATTTCCGGAGGTGTTGGCCTTCCGTTTTCTATCATCGGAGCAATGCTGGGAGGCTGGATGATTTCGCGTTACACGCTTAAAAAAACCATCTTGCCATTTCTGTTAGCCCAGAATCTGACAAATGTTATCTATATGTTTCTGGCCCTTGGTCTTAATCAGTACGTTACATTAAATACAGGCGCAGATTATTTAACACCCATCGGCCAATTCAACCTCTTTTTAGTGGCGTCAGTTCATGCTTTTGACCAGTTTGCAGGGGGGCTTGGTACTGCGGTTCTTGTCACATTTTTGATGAGAACCTGCCTTCCTGAATTTAAAGCAGCCCACTTTGCCATAGGTACAGGACTGATGAATATCAGTGGCGTTTTATCGGGGGTGATGAGTGGTTTCCTCGCACAATGGCTGGGGTATGGATATTTTTTCGGCATCAGCTTTCTTGCGTCCATACCAGGGATGGCCATTATTTTTTTCCTCCCAGACCTGGAGTCGGACAGTTAACCCTAACGTTGCATAAAACTTCGAACAAAAACGTGTTAGAGTGCGTGAAATGTATGTGTAGTCATGATTTTCTGGCCCGAAGTGTAGTTCACACTACATGAGGTTCAGAAAAGCATGCCTACACGCGCAGTTCATGTACTATAGCGCGAGTGAAACGGTTTTTGTCGACAGAATTTATGCAATGTTAGGGTTAACCCTAAAGT
>JAFDJF010000712.1 GCA_019307645.1 Deltaproteobacteria bacterium | reverse complement strand
CGAAGCGCACCATAACTTTAGCTCACTTTAGTTCACTTTAGACACTTTAGATCACTTGTGAAGACCGCGTGGCCAAGTACACCCCTGCGGGGTGAAACCAAAGCCGGGCCCTCATGACCCGGATCTTTACTCCTACTCCTTTTCCACAGCAAGCCCCAGTTCTGACAAGTCTTCAGCCACATCCCTGAGGTTGAGCTGCTCAAGTTTTGCCTTTGTTTGAAGGCCGCTACTGACATCCCAGTCTCTGAGTTGGTAATATTCGGTTTTCAGTCTTTCAAAGTCGTTTCTGTCTATCAATTCTCCTCTTTTGCATATCACTTGTCCGTCTTTTCCCGGGACCAGGCATTCGTAGTTGCTGTAGGCTCTTTCAATGGGTATCGTGTGGAAGCAATCCGGTAAAACGTCACTTTTTCTGCCTGCATGTCCTTCTCTGACAAGGATTGCCCTTTGAAGATTAAAGACCCTCTCACCTGTCTCATAAAGCATTTCCTCACTGACATTTTCCCCCGTGACAGCGGAAAGCATTCTGCTTTCAAGGGACGAATCCCCTGAATGATCCTCGGTGAACGGAATGAACCATGCGTGGGACTGAAAATCGCACATAATAAGACATTCCCTGACATATTGCCGATCTTGAATTTTTTTTGCAGCAAATGCTTTGCCATCCCAGGTAGAAAAATCCGCCGCTATTTCGCTGCCCCAGCATTTTTTGGCAAAGGCGCGAAAGATATCACTGGACAAAAATGCTCCTTCATGCCCGTTTGCCCAGGGAAGCCATCCCCACATGGGGAAAACGACTTCATGCAGCTGGTGAATCGGCTGTCTCGGCTCCATGGCATAAAAAAGCCCCGTTGTAATATAGGTCCGGGGACAATAAGGTGCGTCGTTCTGACTTTTGGAAAGGGAGTCTGCGATCAGATTTGTGGCATCCTTACCCAGAGATGCAGCGGCTTCTGATATCCCCTGGGCCAGCAGATCTCCAAAATCCTCGCGGAGTGCTGTCTTTCTTATCAGGACTTCCATGGACCGGGGGGCGCCCACTTTTGAAAGCGGGATGCCCGTGCTCTCATCAGTCAGGAGTCCCGCCCGGTAACATTTTGTGAGCCAGGTATAGATGACTTCCATGGCATTTGTATCGAGTCCGTAGTCGTCACAAAGCCTTGTGGCAAAGAACGGGACCTCATCCCATTCTTTCAAGCTTGCGGTTTTACCGGCCGGCAGCACATAATCCTGAGGATCGCGTTTCTGGTAAAATATGCCGGACTGGCACAACACTTTTCCTTTTGTGCCGTCTGCCGCCTGATAAACAGACCGCGCGCATCCGGGGCAGCCGAAACACGGGGCCCGTTTCAGTGAAGGGTGTTCCACATGAACCCTGGGGGTTCCTTTTGACAATTCAAGAAAATACTTTTTTACCTCTTGAAATCCGTCTGGGTCCCCCGGCGTCATTTTCTCGCTTCCACGCACAACTACGGCCTTGAGCATTTTGGAGCCCATCACCGCCCCAAAACCTGCCGATCCCGATGCGTCATTATCTGCAAGGGTGGTGGCAAACAGGACCCTGTTTTCTCCTGCCGGACCACAGGCTACCACACCGGCGGATTTACCCATCTCCGACTTTAATATCCCGCGTACTTCCCTGGCACCTTTACCCCAGAGATGAGATGCGTCCTTTATTTCGGTTTTATCTTTTTCTATGGAAAGATAGATCGGCCTTTCGGATTTCCCCCGGACAATAAGGGCATCGTGACCGGTGAATTTAAGGCGGGCACCCCAGTTTCCCCCCAGGTTGGAATAGCTGAAAAGTTCAGGCGTGGCAGCCGGAGATTTGCCGCAGATCTGCCATCTGGAGCCTGCAAGCCCTTTAAATCCGGCCAGGGGCCCGGTAGCAAAAATCAGGATGTTTTCAGAATCAAAAGGCCTGACCTCCGGAGGGACTTCATCCCAGTAAATTTTGGCGGCAATGCCTCTGCCCCCAAGGAACCTGCGTGCGTAGTCCATTGTCGGGTGAGATGTTATACGGCGCGATGTTAAATCAACCTTCAGTATCTTTCCGGCATATCCGTAGTTTCGGGTCATCATCATGTTCCTCCACTTTTAAAACGCTAAACAGCTGCAATAATACATCAGTTTGGTTCGATTTTCAAACACGTGAAAAGCTTACTCTAACGCCAAAGGCTCGTGCAAAAATGTGAATTTATTTTTGCGCGAACCCCAAGTTATAATCTCTGCTGTT
>JAFDJF010000711.1 GCA_019307645.1 Deltaproteobacteria bacterium | reverse complement strand
GGGTTCCACTACATCTTCGTAATGACAACCGAAAATTGACCATCTGTGATAACCGAATTTTGACCACCCTGAGCTATGTGTATAATTCGGGATGATAAGGGGGATCATCCCAGACCTTCCTTATTGTGATCAGCTGGTGGAACCGAGGGAGCCCATAGGGCGACCGGAGTTCCAGCAGCCGGGATGTTCACCGGCAAACATCTCTCCGCTTCTTATTCGTGTAAGAGCTTCAGTTCCAACGCCTTTGATTGTTTATAACCAATATCAGTTCTTGACGTATCGTAAATCCTGAAGGGATATGTATGGCCGAATTCTCTGACCAGAAGATCTCCTTCAAAATCCGTAATCATATAAATTTTACCAGCACCCGTGCAGTTATTGAACCATGTCGTATTGTCAGCCGTGAACTCTACATCTATAGTTTCGCACCGGCCTTTACGAGGATTATACACAGTGATTTCCATAAGTTGTATGTCCTTTTATTCGTTTTATTCTTTTCCCTTGAGACTCTGTTTCAGTCGATAGCTCTCCCAGTTACAATTGATGATGTGGGCCTTATGGGTCAGGCGGTCCAATAGGGCAGCGGTCATAATCGGATCGCCAAACACCTGTGTCCAGTCTGCAAATCCGAGGTTCGTGGTGATTATGACCGAACCCCTTTCGTGCCGTTCCGCCAAAACCTGAAAAAGCAGTTCCGAACCCTCCTTGGAAAAAGGGATATAGCCGAGTTCATCTAAGACGAGCAAGTCATAACGGGTATACCCCTGAAGAAGTCGGCGCAGTTCTCGTTCTTCCCTTGCTTCGATCAGTTCGTTAACCAGACCATAGCAAGTGATAAAACGAGTTCGGCAGTTGTTTTTACATGCCTCGATCCCAAGGGCGGTGGCCATATGGGTCTTGCCGGTACCACTTCGCCCGAGGAAAATAACATTCTTACACTCCTGGATATAACTGCATCCGGACAGTTCGCGAAAAAGACGAATGTCCAGGCCCGGCACGGCGTTCAAGTCGAATGTTTCGACCGGTTTGATAAGGGGGAATTTAGCCTCCCTGATCCTGCGGTTCAGCCTGTTCTCGGCCCTGGCCTGTAGTTCAACAGTTGTTAATTCCAGAAGAAACTCATCGTAATCTATGCTGGCCTCCCTGGCCTGGCGTAGATGAACTTCTATCCCACGAGCCATGGTGGAGAGCTTCAGGGCCTTCAAGTTTTCTTTCAACGCCATTAATGTCCCATTTTTCATCTCACACTTCCCAACTGCCCATAAACCGTTACATCAGGAGGCGGCATACTCGGCCAATTGGCCAATGGGGCTATGCAGGCGCCGGGTTCGTTTATGTAAATGAAAACGTGACGAACACCCTCGCTGGTGCGGATATTGTTCTCCAGGGCCAGCTCAACCGCGGCCTCAACCTCACCGGCCGGGTGCTCTCTGTAAAACATGAGAACAGAAATGAAATCCTTGATCCCCTCGGTCTCGCCCTGGGCGCTGCAAAAACTTTTTAGCAAAAGATGTAAAGACTCCGGCCACATCTCCCGCCATTGCCGGATGGGCCGGGCGCTGTTAAAAGACATGGGCCGCTGCTGAATAAGCGCAAGATAATGGTCCGGGTTGAGACTCCATTTATTGTTGCCATACAACCGATCGTGCGTGGCCAACTTTTTCCCGCTGGAGAAAATCTCCACCTGATCCACACCGAGCAGCACCTTCACCTTAAATCCTACATAACGGGTCGGCACGGAATAGCGGTTCTTGTCAACTATTACCGTGGCGTATTTGTCGGCCCGACCATCATACGTCTGTACGTTGCTGAAGACAGCATCAGGCAGCGGAAGAAGATGATTCTTCTCATTTTCATACAGTTCATCAACTTTCCGTTCACGGCCATCTATCTTATGATTCCCGTAAACGACACACTGCTTTAGTATCTTCTCATTCAGCTCCGCCACACTTGCAGCCTCTGGAACGGGCACCATGTAATTGCGGCGTGCAAAACCGACCAGGCCCTCAACACCTCCTTTCTCATTACCACTGGCAGGGTTGCAAAAGCGACTCTCAAAACTGTAATAGGCCTTAAACTTGCTATACGACTCCTGCTCTATGCGATTCTTCCCTCTCAGGACTTTCTGCACGGCGGTAGTCAGATTATCGTAGATCAAGACAGGAAAAACGCCATTAAAAAAATGAAACGCGTGAATGTGCGCATCAAAAAATGCCTGCTGACGTTCACAGGGATAGAG
>JAFDJF010000134.1 GCA_019307645.1 Deltaproteobacteria bacterium | reverse complement strand
AAATCCACCATCTGCCGCAATTCATCGGCAAAGTAATCGATGCTTCTCTCATCATTGTAGTAGGGAGGGTCAGGGGAGAAAAAAGGCAGACCACGCCACAATTTGTGATTCCGCACCGCCTCATGAAGCCCGATCACACCGTCGCATGGTTCCAGTAATGGCACCACAACAGTGGGCCTTGGCAGAATGCCTGCATCTAAATAAAACAGGGCCAGCCTGAGGAGCGTGCAGACATCCGTGGCAACAGCCATGGAATCGACGCCTTCGAGATCCTCCATTGTATGAGGGTTTTCCATTCCACCGCCAAAGGCCTGGGCAATAATGTGGTACCAGTGGATGTCCATGGCCGTGTGGATTTCCGGTGCGTTTGTAAAATAGGAGGCTGCAAGGGGTTTGCCTTTTTCGATGCATTCCACGGTCTTTTTATGCTGCCAGAGGACGACTTTTGCCAACGGCAGATGGAGATGGGACATTTCATCCGGATTTGACTCCAACATCTCAACAATCGCTTCATAGGTGGCGATCTCCTCAAACACGCGCTCGAGTCCTTTTTGCTTGTTCAAATCCATGACCTACCTCCCAATGGTTTCCAGAAATGCCTGCACCCTTGTCCGGAGCTGGCCTACGCCGCTTAAGTTGTATTCCCGGTCAAGCATTATCAATGGAATATTCCAGTCCTCAAATTCATTTTTCAGGGTAAACTGCTCGATTCCCCACAGGTCGCAGAAGGAAAGCCGTTGAAAAATAACGCCATCCACGTTGAAGTCCTCTATCATTTTTTTGATGAATTCAGCCCGCTTCTCATACATTCCGAACACACGCGGGCAGGTGGGACGCTCTGCAACATAGTAACGCGCAATGGCGGTCAATGGGTCTTTTTCATCTTCATCAACATCCATCATGAACATTCTGGAGCCAAAGCACAAAGAGTCCGTCACCACAAGGCCCCCCAGATCCTCAATCACTTTCAGATATTCCGGATTATCCAGTTCGCCGCCGATTATCATCAGCCTGGCCTGGTAGTTTCCGCTTCCCTGGGTACCCTGCAGGTCTGCCAGTAACTGTTTGAGCAGATCATTATAGTGGCCCCGCGGCATGGCCGTACCGGCAACAATGACAGTCAGTGTTTCAGAGCCGGTAATGGGTGGGTTTTCCGTCTTTCTGAGATCATATAGCGCTCTTTGCAGACGGCGGGTTTCATTGCGCAGCTTTATTGCCTCCCTGAGGTCATTGTCTGATATTTTGATGTTAAGATGCTCTTCCATGGCTGTCATTACATTGACCATTTCTTCCCTGTACCAGGCGATTTGTGATTCTCCTGCTTTTCTGGGAAGGCTCACCATCCGAACAAAAGGGGTGTCCTTTTTTCGTATCCAGTGATCATAGATACGACGGATGTTGTCACAGCTGTTGGGTACAATCAGGCCGTCAAGGAAATCAAGACTTCCACTCAGGCCGGCGTTCAGGCAGTGCCGCATGAAGCTGCAGTTGATGCTGCTTACAAGTGCATCGGAAAGTTCTGTGCCGGTGCTTCCGGTTGCCCGCATCCGGAAAGGCAGAAAACCTGCGGCCAGGAGAACCTCCTCTGACATGGAGGAACAGAAATAGCCCATCACCTTGCCGCCTTCCTGTTTCCAGCTCCTTAACGACTGATTTTCAAGGGTCTCAGCTGCTTCGGCCAGTTCCCGGAATGCCGTTGACTGCATATTTGTGTCCATGTTTTTCTCCCTTTTTCAAAAGCTCCGCACCTTTCCGTAGAATCCTAACGTGTCTGTTGTATCAAATGCTATTTCCTGTATTTTTCCGTATCCGTCGCAGATTCCCTCAGCCTGTTTCTTATGGCCCACACCGATTCAACCAGCGATTCAGGATCTTCAAGTTCATCGCCACCTCCCCAGGGGCCGTTTAATCCCATATCTTTTGCAATGGCTTTAAAGCAGTTGTACGATTCTGCGGATCCTGCATTTGACCCGGGATGCCATGCTCCGCCCGTCCCATAAAGGTTTTCTATGGGAGTTCTATAGTTTGCCAGTTCCGGTGTCGGTCTCATTCCCCCCACCTGATAAGGCGTGCGGTCACACCCGGCCATTGTGCCGTCCGGGCTCAGGTTCAACTGACGGTTTGCATCATAGGGGGTGTTCGCATCCACACCGATCACATTGTCCCAGGTCATGTTCGGTGCGTAGTCCTCCCAGATCTTCATAAGCTCATCTGCGTACCGGTCCTTGATTTCAAGCCATTCCTTTTCGGAAAATGCGGACGCAGGAGGGCCAAGCTGTTCATTCTGAACCACATGTTTTCCCGGCGGTGCATAGGTCGGATCAACAAGGCTATGGCACCATACCGTAGAAGCATAGTCCTCCAGAGGCGGGAATTTATGAAGTTTTTCATACATGCACTCCCTTGCGATATGCATGGGGTCCGGATCAGGCTGAAGCCCCAGCCACATGCACTCATGAATGTCCGGGTTAAATGCCTCAGCCTTGTATTTCGGGGCCTCATGCACGGCCATGCTGTACCACATGAGACATCCGAAAGACCTGTCTATCAACTTGACCCGTTTTGCGGTTTTCTCCGGAACATATTCTTCGCCTATCAAATCAAACAAAAGCTGCCACGGAGCCTGGGTGCTTACCACCAGACGGTTTGCCTTTACCTCTGATCCGTCTGAAAGGCGTATGCCTGTTGCCCTGCCGTTTTCTATGATAGCCTTTTCCACGTGTTTGTTGATGTGAAATTTACAGCCCATTTGATTGAGAAGCTGGTGGGCTGCGTGCGCTATCATATGGGTACCGCCCCGGTTAAACCCTATTGTGGGCAAAGTAGTAGCATGACCAAGCACCATGGGGCTGCCGCAGCCCGGTTCGTTAATATCCGTTACACTGGAAACACTAAACCGCAGGATGCAGGACTGAAGCTCCGGACTTTCAAACAATTCTCTGCATGCGCGCAGGGCACTTGCCATCAACATCAGCTCGTCAGGATCCAGGCCCGCCTCAATCAGCATGGGGTATACTTCCATCTGCCGGTTGGCTATGGACTCATGTCCCATAAGTTCAGGAGGATTGAATATGCTGTCTATCATTACTCTCCTGTAGGCGTCACTCTGTTCCAAATCCCAGAGTTTGCGCCATGTCTGGGCATCTTTTTCTGAAAACCGTGCAATCTCTGTGCAGGTTTTTTCCTGATTGGGATCATGCTTGTCGCTGTATATGGCCAGACAGTTTTCCTTGTCCTTAAACACAAATCCGTCACTGACGATATACTGCTCGTATTGGGCTCCATAGTCCCAGAACTCGGGGAAATCCCGGTATATGGGCGCATAATACCAGGGCAGGATTATGTTTGCGTGGGGATTTCCGCGGAATCCGGGAGCACATATCTCTTCAGTACAGAGACATCCCCCGATCTCGTGCCTTCTTTCATATATTCCAACACTCATCCCCGCGTATTTGATAAGATATAAAGCAAGCAGCAGGGCTTTATTTCCGCCGCCAACGATTACCGCATCATATGTCTGGTCTGCCATAATGCCTCCTTATAAAAGTCAGGGTTCAAGGGTTCGAGGTTTCAAGGGTTCGAGGGTCCCCTACTGCCTGGAGGAAGCTTTGAACCATGACTGGAATTTTGATTTGGTTAAAAGTCCACCGGACGTTTAGGCTCTCTGAACTATCGGGAGAGATTCATCAAAAACCCAAGAATGGACAGCTTCATATTTTTCAACGTTTCAACAGACAAAATGCCTGCCTTACACATAATTATTTTCACGCGCCTTTGTTACCATCTCAAGTTCCGTCCACCACTTTTCAATGCCGAAATCATCTGCAATGGCATTGGCACAGTTATAGCCTGGCCCCCAGATGATCATTCCCCCGGGGCATACACTTGCGCCTCCCACATACAGGTTCTTCACCGGGGTTCTGTAATGTGAGCAGTCCTGGTTCGGCCTGAGATACCCCATCTGTAGAGGGTGGTAGGCGCCGTGCTTGTATCCGCCCTTTACCATGCTGGCATATTTGTTGTAAATATCCCGCGGTGTGGTGATGTAGGTTCGAAGGATGGTGTCCTTTGAAATATTTGTAACGTATTTCTCAAGAGTCGCCAGCTGCCTTTCGGCAAACGCCGCCCTGTAGTTCCGGTCAAGCCATTTTTCACTTCCACCGTCTTTCAGGTCAAAAACCGCCATTTCTGAAATCAGTCCGGAAGCCCTTCCGGGAGGTGCCTGATAGGGGTCATGAATGCTCGGAAAGCAGCAGTTAAACGCCGCATTTTCAGGCATTTCATCGTTTAACATCATGTCGTAGTGGTTTGTAAGCTCTGCCATGCTTTCATATCCAAGGACATAGATAAACGCGTTGTTTATATCCGGATTGGTTTCAGCGGCCTTGAAATTCGGCGGCTCGGACAGTGCAAGATGCAGGTTTGCAAGGCTCCATTTTTCCCACATGTAGTTTTCGATCATTTCCGTAAAATCCTGGTCAAGGTTGTCCTTGCCCACGTAGTCAAGGAAAGTCTGGTGCGGGTCGAGGGTGCTCACCACTGCCTTTTCCGCCAGGTACTGTGTGCCGTTTTCAAGCTCTACGCCTTTTGCTTCACCGTTCTCAATGATAATTCTTTTAATAACCACGCTCTGCCTGATTTGTCCCTGGTTTTCAAATACGGATTTGTACAGGGCATTTGAAACCCTGTGGGAACCGCCCTTTGTAAGACTGTAATTTGACATCCGGTTAAAATAGATTGGAACCATGTAGCTGACACCGGACTGCCGGTAGTCAAGCCCCCAGTGCGTGCACATATATAGCATCAGGGTCCTGACCTGGTCGTTTTCAAAATGATCGCAGATGATATCAAGAGGCGTTTTTTCTGAAATTTCGGTCAAATCCCTGCCAAGCTCCGTTGTCGCCATCTTGGCCGCTACGAGAGGCGCCGCATCCATGGGCACATAGGTCTGAGGACCGAGGATGTTTTTCATGAATTCATCACACCGGCGGTGCAGGTCACGGTAGCTTTCCGCATCATTTTTTGAAAACTGCGCCAGAGACTCACAGGTTTTGTCAACATCCCGGTATATACACAGGCTACTTCCGTCAGAAAGCGGCATGGCCACCTGAAGATCGGGAAAAACATGATGCACATCATATTTTTCCTCCAGTTGAAAATCGGGATACACCGGCGCCATATCGACCATCATCATGTAAACGGAATGGGTGTTGTGATAGTATTCGGGAAGCGTCACCTGCTCGGTCATCAATCCTCCGCCTTCCTCAAGCCGTTTTTCGAGCAGCAGGACTCTCTCCCCTGCCTTGCTGAGATAGGCGCCAATCGCAAGACCGTTGGGACCGGCCCCGATAATGATTACATCAAATGTCTGTGCCATATGGCCCTCCTTAAAATTGTTTTAAAATTGATGGACTCGTAAAAAGTCAGGAAACACCCTCCTTCGTCATTCCGGCGGAGGCCGGAATCCAGTTATACCAAATAGTTCCAGCTTATCTAGACTCCGGTTTCCACCGGAGTGACGACTTTTTACGGAATCGTCAAAATTGGCTCAATAAAATTTATAAGGTGATGTGTCAGATCTTTATTATAAAATACCATCTTGGGAAAAAATGTAAATATTAAAAAATAGATAGTTTTATGATAGGTGAAAACTTATACTATGAAAGAGATAAAAGATGCGTTCTAAGGTTTGTTTTTGAATTGACAAGACTAAACTTTTTCCTGAGATTGTTTCTGTGGAAATTAACCGCATCAACTGACGAATTCAGCAACCCCGCTATTTCTTTGGTTGTTTTTCCGTCTTTTACAAAAACAGCGACCTTGACTTCAGCAGGGGTAAGACCCGAATACTTTGAGGAAAGTTGATGCAAAAACGGGGCTGTCATGTCATCAAGATGTGATTTGATGATATCCAGATATACCATCTGGCTTTCGTTTAAACGGGTGGATTTTAATTTATCGATAAAGGGAAATACCATTTCCTTCAGATTGGTAATTATTTTCTCTTCAAACTCTTTTTTATCCTCATCTCTGTTTTTCAAAAGCACTTTCAGTGCCGTATTGGTTTCCTCGAGCTTGTGAGTTTGACTGGCGAGCTTTGATTCCCTCTTCCTGAGGGTTTCTTCTACTTTCTTTCGCTCGGTAATGTCCATGGTGATCCCTGATAAAATCTCTGCCTTCCCCTCTTTGTCCCATCCGATTACCTTGGCCTTGCCATAGTACCAGACCCATTTGCCATCTTTATTGAGCATCCGGAAGTCACCTTCATAAGCGCTTTTTTCTCCATCAACGACTGCCTTGCCAGCGGAATAGAGTTTTTCATAATCGTCAGGGTGTGTCGGAGTTTTGAGTTCCTCATTAGCATTTGATAAGTCATCCGTGTTTTTTAAATACCGGAGTGTGTATTCAACGAGCTGTATTATCTCTTCAAACTCTTCTTTTGTTCCCAGGGCATGGCCTCGCTTGTCTCCAGAGCCAGGGACAACCGGTCCTTGCTTTGCCGCAGATCCTGCTCAACCTGTCTGAGTCCAGCAGACTCTTTTTCCAGCTCTTTGATCCGCTGTTCAAGTTCTTCACGAGTGTGTCTTCCCGGTTTCTTCCTCATTTCACGCCCAGCTACCGCATATATTTTTTTCGGTCGGCCACCTGTCTTAAGCCGATAGACGGCATCCTTCGATCCGGTTACTGCAATGTTGAGTGTGGTTCCTGTTTCAGGGTCCGCAGGCAAACCCGCATTTTCTATCTCATAAGCATCTGCCATGGTCTTCAGGTTGCAGATCAATGGATTCTGCTCTATTTCAGCGGTACGGCATAAACCATTGAGATGAAAAACCCCCTCCACAACTGCTGAGGACAAGCTGAACAGGGCACGGCAGGACAGGTCATCATGAACAGTTGCCTTTCCCATGTCCTGATCGAGAAACTGTTCTGACTTTTCTATTATTTTCCGTCTTATCTGCGCCAGAGACTTTCCAACCCTTTCTGCCAGGTTGTTGTGTCTATATTCAGCAGGGGGTAATATCCATTCGGTAAGCTCCTGACAGCAAAAAACAATAAGAAAAAATATTTTTTTAAGCCAGTTATGGCTTGTTCTGTCATCTAACCCGAATTCGTCAATTCTTTTGCATATGCTTAACGTATTTGAATCAATCACAGCGTCAATTAAAGAAAATTTGTTCTGAAAATGATTGTATATGGTTTTTTTGCTGATCCCGGCAAATTCCGCAATATCTTCAACACGAACACCTGGATATCCCTGTTTGGAAAACAGTTCTGAAGCGCCATGAATGATTCTTTCCTTCATCGCAATGTTCATATGACCCCCAATCACATGTAAGAATTACACTTTTAAATTATAATAGTGTAAGTTTCAGCCTTTGCTAATGCACCCCATGTTCTCATGTGATGGTTATTATCTGTTCAAAATGGGTTTATACTTTTCTTATTAAATAGTGTAATTGAGGACGCATGGCGATGTCAAGGGCGATGTAAAACATGCCACTGGGACTTGACACACTAACCCAATTTTCCTAGACTCTTTTTCTGGAAAAATAAACCCTAACCTGATTTTCTTTCACTGCTTCACACCCATTCAGAATAGTCGATGCGGCTGCTGACCGGCAGACGCACATGCTTTTCAATATCCGATCAACCTGTAAATAAGTGGAGGTCAACCATGGACAGTTACCGGGAGATTGAAAATCTTCTCTATCTCTATGCCGAGCGGATTGATGCAGGCAATCTCGAAGGCGTCGCCGAGATGTTTTCAAATGCAGAAATCTTAGCACTTGATCTGGAAAATGGTGTCCGCGGCTACGACGAGGTTCTGGCCATGTACCAGAACTCAACCCGTATCTATGAGAAAACAGGCACCCCTTGTACCAAACACGTGACCACCAATGCAATTATCGAAGTTGACGAAGAGAACAATAGCGCTGCGGCACGGTCCTACTTCACTGTATTCCAGGCGTTGGACGACTTTCCACTGCAACCGATCATCGCCGGCCGCTATCATGACCGATTTGAAAGGGTTGGTGGCAAATGGCGCTTTAAAGAGCGGAAAATGCTCCCGGAATTATACGGAGACCTTTCCCGACACCTTTTGTTTGACGCCGGGGAAATAAAGTAAAGAATCCGGGTCCTGTCGAAGATCCCGCTATTCGGGGAGGGCCCGGCATTGGTTTCACCCCGCAGGGGTGTACATGGACACACGGTCTTCATAAGTGAACTAAAGTGTC
>JAFDJF010000710.1 GCA_019307645.1 Deltaproteobacteria bacterium | reverse complement strand
AAGCCTGCCGTCCAGTTTTTGCAGCTCCGATTCAAGGCCGCTGATCTCCCCTTTCAAATTATCTATTGCCTTCTGCTCTTTTTTGCAGGCCTCCTGCTGTTCCCGCTTCAGGTGCAAAACAAGATCAGTGTCTTCCTTTTTCTCAAGGGTCCTGGCCAAAATTGTGGGGTGGGCGATCAGTAAAATCGAAAATAAACCCATGGCAATTGCAGCGGTCCGTACCATCAGTGTTCCTCCGGCAGATCTTATCCTTTCTTCTAACGTAACGACTCAGGTTATCAGGTTCACGGTTCAACCTTGAACCTGAGTAGTTACCTTCTATCTATATAATTTCGGACTTATTTGATATTTCTTTACCTTATACCCAAAAATTCTCTCCGTTGTCTGTAAGGCCCTTGCCGCCTTTCGCATGTTCCCTCTGCAGCTCTTGAGAGAATCAATCAGCGATTCCCTTTCAAATGTGTCCACAGCATCTTTCAGTGACTGGGTCTGATGCGTGCCGGTTTCTTCGGCCGTTTGAAGCGTGGGCGGCAGGTGATAGCTGCGTATTACCTGGTCATCGCAGAGCAGAACCGCCCTTTCCAGACAATTTTCAAGTTCCCTGACATTTCCGGGCCAGTTGTACTGGACAAAAGCATCTATTGCAGGGGTTGATATTCTTTTGATATCCTTATTATATTCGTTTGCGTATTTCTCCAGGAAATAATCCGCCATCAGGAGCACGTCGGCCTCCCTTTCTCTTAAAGGAGGCAAATAAATAGGATAGACATTGAGGCGGTAAAAGAGATCCTCGCGAAACCTGTTCTCTTCCACGGCAATGGCAAGGTCCTGGTTTGTGGCGGCGATGAGACGGACATTGATTTTGATGGTCTTTGTGCCGCCAAGTCTTTCAATTTCCTTCTCCTGAAGAACACGTAACAATTTCCCCTGGCTTTCAAAGGCGAGGGAGCCGATTTCGTCCAGGAAAATTGTTCCGCCATGGGCCAGTTCGAATTTGCCCTCCTTTTGACGAATTGCCCCGGTGAATGCCCCCTTTTCGTAGCCGAATAATTCTGCTTCAACCAGATTTTCCGGGAGCGCAGCACAGTTGATTTTTACCAGAGGCTTTGCCGAGCGCAGGCTGTTGTAATGAATGGCATTGGCAACCATCTCTTTTCCTGTACCGCTTTCCCCCAGAAGCAGGACATTCGCATTACTTTTGGCCACTTGTGTGATTAGATAGAACACCTCCTGCATTTTTCGGCTGTTACCGATGATATTGCTGAAGCTGTATTTTTTGTTCAGCTCCTTTCTAAGGCGAATGTTTTCTTCTGTGAGCTGTTCTTTTTCTCTCTGGATTTTCTCCAGCAGGGCCACTTTTTGTGCAATCAGACTGCTGATAATTTCCAGAAGCCTTACATCCTCTTCCGCGGGAGCCCCCCCCTCCAGGATACGGTCCACACTTAGGGCGCCAATCACCCTGCGGCCTTCTTTTATGGGAACACAGAGAAAGGAAATCTTAGATTTGTCGATTCCCCTTCGGGAGCCTGTTTTGTCAAGGAAGAGCGGTTCGTCACCTATCTCCGGCACGGCGATCGGCCTTCCGGTTTCTATTACACGGCCGGTGATGCCTTCACCCAATTTGTAGTGGCCTTTTGATTTCGCCGTAGACGACATCCCATGAGCCACTTCAACATGGATTTCCGATGTATCAGGGTTCAGCAGGGAAATGGAGCCGCGGTTCATTCCAAGATGCTCCGCCAGCAGGTCGAGCACCCTGTATAAGGATTTTTTCAAATCAAGTGTGGCATGGATCGCATTGCTGATTTCATAAAGGCACTCGATCTCATCCGGTTTGGGTCTGATGTCTTTTGCTGTCACGTTCATAACTCCCTGGTCAATCTTCCCGCACAAGCGTAGGTGGCACGACTTTTAGCCCAAAAAATAATACAAAAATGTAGGTTAATTGAATTTTCTTTTTTAATCAACCGGTTTTATTCTCCTTGTCCGGAATTAATTTTGATGGTTTGAGGCCCATGACCATCAGATCTGGTACAAATAACTCATATTTTATTGTCTATTCTCCATTTGGGCCGGCAACCGGCCAATGGCATTGTTTTTGCAATCTGAGTTTCATTCTGAGTTTCATAAGGAAAAGGTTCAGCGTATAAAGTATGAGGCACAAAATTGTCAGGCTCAAATTTTGATGGTTTCGTAAAAAGTCGTCACTCCGGTGGAAACCGGAGTCCAGACAAGCTGGA
>JAFDJF010000709.1 GCA_019307645.1 Deltaproteobacteria bacterium | reverse complement strand
AGTTTCAGCGCTCGATGCTCGCAAACATTGAGCATTACTTTGTTAAACAGAAAGCCTGCTTTTCGTGTCCGGTCGGCTGTGACCATCTGTTTGTCGTTCCGGAGGGGGCTTTTATGGGTGCCTACGGTTGCGGGGGCGAGCTTTCAAATCTGGGAGACCTGGGGGCTAAAATCGGGTGTGATCGTCGGGACCGGATGTTCAAGGCCAGTGAACTCTGTGATGGGCTCGGGGTCGATTATTTCGACATGTCGGGTATTATCGCCTATGCTATGGAGATTTTTCAAAAGGGGATCTTGACCGAGACCGATACCGGCGGTTTGAAACTGGAATGGGGGGATGCCGACGCCATTCTTGCGCTGATCGAGATGACGGCGAAGCGGCAGGGAATTGGCGATGTCTTTGCAAACGGGATGAAAAAGACGGCTGAGATTATTGGCAGAGGCACCGGGAAATATATGATGCACGCCAAAGGCCAGGCTTTTGCGATGCGAGATCCGCGGGCTTCCAAGGGCTGGGGCCTGGGGTATGCCGTTTCCAGCAGAGGCCCCTGTCATGTCCGGGCCCATCTTCCGGAAACGCTGCCGCCGGGTGACTGGGACACGGCCGTTCAACATATCCTTCAAAAATATAAAGATCCCACCAACCCGCTGCTGGAAGAGGGTAAGGGCGAACTTGTCGGCTGGCATGAAAACCTTCAGGCCTTCAAGAACTCACTGGAGATCTGCCATTTCGCCATCTATCCCTGGATGTTTTCGGTACCCCAGATGCTGGCAAGATTTTACAACGCCGTAACCGGTAACAGCATCGATGCAGAGAAACTGCTGCATATCGGCGAGCGCATTATCAGTACCGAAAGAGCTTTCAATGTGAGGGAGGGGGTGACACGTGAAGATGAGACCTTGCCCCGCAGGATGCTCGAGGAACCGATGCCGGACGGTCCTGCCAAAGGCCAGGTCGTCAATCTGGAAATGATGCTGAATGACTATTACCGATTCAGGGGCTGGGATCAGACAACCGGATTCCCCACCCGGCACAAACTGGTCGAGCTGGGGCTCGATGATATTGCCGCTGAGCTTGAAAAGATGGAGCGCGTTTCTTTCTGCTAGAGGCTATCTCAAAATTAGCAGTAAATCTTGGAAGACAGAGGAAACAAGCCCTAAAGGTGCATTAAAGTTAAAAGTGCCTAAAATGCCTAAAATGAGCTAAAGTGCCTAAAGTTATGGCATCGCTCGCGCTCTATCTTTTAATAAAATAGGCAGAATTCCTTAACTTTAGTCACTTTAGTTCACTTGTCACTTTAGCGCACTTATTGTTGTAAGCACTTTTTGTAGGTTTAAAATTTTACCCTCGGATGTTAAATGAATTTTTAAGATGGGTTCTAAGGAGACGGTATGCAAAAAGACGTATCAGTCGGATTTATCGGATTCGGGGAGGCCGGTTTCGAGATCGCCAAAGGGTTGCGTTGCGAGGGTGTAACCCGAATGGTTTTATATGACAGTGTCCGCACGGATCTGCTGGAAAACAGGGCCGCAGAAGCCGGTGTTGAAGTGACCCGGGGTTTGAAAGCGCTCGCTGGAAAATCAGACCTGATTCTATCCGTCGTACCGCCGGGGGTGTCTGTTGAGGTATCCCGGGATTTGTTAAAACACCTCAGACAGGGTCAGTTTTACCTGGATCTGACATCCTCCTTCCCGGAAGATATGAAAGCAGTTGCGGCTATGGTTAAGGCCGGCCGGGCCCATTTTGTGGATGGCGCCATGATGGGCGCTTTACCGGTGCATGGTCACAAGGTGTTGATATATGTTGCCGGGAATCAGGCGCAAACGGCTGCCCGGCGGCTGAATGCCATCGGAATGAATGTAAAAGTCGTCGGCAGCGAACCGGGACAGGCTTCGGCTGTTAAGCTGATCCTCAGCGTGGCAACCAAAGGGTTCGGTTCGATTCTGGTCGAAATGCTGCTGGCTTCGCATTATTTCGATGTCGACGATCCCGTCCTTGAAGCGCTCGAGCTGTTCTATGCGAAGGGGTTGCCGGCATATATCGATCGCAATGTCGGCAGCAGCGCGATTTATGCCGGCAGAAGAGTTGTCGAAATGGAAGCATCGGCAAAACTTCTTGAACAAATTGGTGTCGATCCGATCATGACCGACGCAACGGTCGCAAGATTGAAATGGCTCGATTCGCTGGGGTTGCCGGCTTTCTTCAAAGGACAGGTCCCCGACGGATACAGGGAAGTACTG
>JAFDJF010000708.1 GCA_019307645.1 Deltaproteobacteria bacterium | reverse complement strand
TCTGGACCTTAGCTGGCACGTTGCCGGTCCTTATTGCACCAAATTACTGGCTGACTACGGCGCTGAAGTGATAAAGGTGGAACGGCCTGAGGGAGGCGATCCTGCCAGAAAAGCAGGTCCTTTCCCTGATGATAAACCCGATCCCGAGGCAAGCGGGTTTTTCTTCTACCTCAATAACAACAAAAAAAGTATCACCCTTGATTTCAAAACAGACAGCGGAAAACGAGACATAAAAGAACTGATTAAATGGGCTGACATCCTGGTGGAAAACTTCAGCCCCGGGGTCATGGCGAGCCTGGGCTTGGACTATGAGACCCTCAAATCCATCAACCCGGGCCTGGTGATGACCTCCATCTCCAACTTCGGGCAGACCGGCCCTTACCGGGATTATAAGGCAACAGATATTGTGATCCAGGCCATGGGAGAATGGATATTTTATCGAGGCGATTTCCGGCGTGAGCCCCTTATGGCGGCCTCCGGACTGAGAATTTCAGAATTTATTGGCGGTGTATTTGGAGCCTCAGCTACCCTGTCGGCCCTTGCCCACCAAAGGCAGACCGGCATGGGGCAGCATGTGGACGTATCTTTGATGGAAGCTGCAATCCAGATGACCCCCTATGTCTGGTCCGGAATCACTTTCCCCTTGAGTTTTTTCCCGCCTGTAAGGATTATATATACCCCTGGCGTTGAGGAATGCAAAAACGGCTATGTCGGGCTGAATATCCTGACGGGCCAGCATTGGCTGGACCTCTGCGGGCTGACAGAGATGTATGACTGGATGGAGGATGAGAATTATGCGTTAATGGGAAAGCGCGCCATGCGCGCTCAGGAGGTCAAAGACCGCATGCGGCCGTGGCTGATGGCGCGAACCCGGCAGGAGATACTTGAGGAAGGCATTGCCTGGCGGATTCCCGTATCTAAGGTCTTTACGTCAGAGGATGTGGTAAAATCAGAGGTTCATCAGTAAAGGGGTTACCTGGCTGAGGTGGAGCACCCTGTGATAGGGAAAACGACGTTCCCGGGGGCACCGTGCAGGCTGTATAAAACACCCTGGCGGATTAAAAGCCCGGCTCCTTTGCTTGGCCAGCACAATGAGGAGATTTTTAGCCGTTTTGACATAGGCAAAAAAGAGTTTTCCGAGGCTGAACCAGAGGCGCATAATCCGATAAGTAAGCCAATTGAAGGTTCTGACAGTGAAAAACAGCCGCTTAAGGGAATCAGAATATGTGATCTCAGCCGGTTCTGGTCAGGCCCTTATTGTACCGCCTATCTGGGGGGATTGGGCGCAGAAGTTATTAAGGTGGAGGCCATACAGTCCGTGGACGGCTTCAGGTGGCCTCAGCAGAAAGCGGACAGATGGTGGGAAGGTTCCGCTCAGTGGTGCAGTATTAACATGAACAAGTATGATGTGACACTGGATATGAACCAGCCCCGCGGCCTGGAGCTTGTTAAGGAGTTGATAAAAAAAAGTGATGTGCTCATCGACAACTTCCCCCCCAGGGTCATGGAAAACTTTGGCCTTACTTATCCGGTGGTAAAAGAACTCAACGAAGATATTGTCATGGTAACCCTGCCGGGGTACGGCCTGACCGGCCCGTGGCGAGAGTATGCCGGTTTCGGGTTCGCCTTTGAACAGTCCTCAGGCCTGGCCTATCTGACGGGATATGATGATGGAGATCCTGTAATTATCGGCGGTGCGGCCGATCCCATTGTGGGAACACACTGTGCCTTTGCGATTCAGGCGGCCCTTGAATACCGTCGCCGTACAGGCAATGGGCAGTTTATTGAAATCTCTCAGTTAGAAGCCCTTACCAGTTTTATGGGGCCTGCCGTCATGGACTATGTCGTGAACAAACGGGTCTGGGGCCGACGGGGCAATCACAACCCGGCAATGGCGCCCCATAATATCTATCGTTGCAGGGACGATGAAACCTGGGTGGTTATAGCTGCTCAGACTGAGGAAGAATGGCAGGCGTTTTGTAAAGCAACCGGTAACCCGGAATGGGCCCGGGAAGATAGGTTTTTCACCCTTGAAAACCGACTGGCAAATCAAGACGAGCTTGACAGGCTGATTGGAGAGTGGACCATCCGGCACGACCCTTATGGGGTGATGGATATTCTGCAAAAGGCCGGTGTTCCTGCCGGAGCTGTGACTGACGCGCATATGCTCCGTGAAGAACCGCATCTTAACGAGAGGGGGTTCTGGGTTGAAATTGACCGAGAGGTCGCCGGAAAACAAAG
>JAFDJF010000133.1 GCA_019307645.1 Deltaproteobacteria bacterium | reverse complement strand
TGCCCTGGTGGAAGCAGTGGAAGAAGGCCGCATCGGCCCGGGAAACATCATCCTTGTTCCGGCATTCGGCGCCGGCCTGACCTGGTGTGCGCACATCATCAAGTGGGGCGACAGAGTCGAGCCTCTGGGCGAGACTGATGTCGAACTGCCCCCTTGCGACAAGACCGGGTTGGAGCTGGTGGAGGAGATTAGGGCCAAGAAGGCATTATGGGCCGGATTCCCGGAAGACAGGGGAAAAGCGTGAACAACTGCTGAAGCTGCACTTTTGTCTAAGGGCTCGCGCAAAAATATTTAAAAGTTGAGAACGTGCCCTATTTCCTGGCAAAATTTACAGCGATGCCGCCAGCCTGACTTTCTTTTTCATGACTACAGAAGGCCTAACGTCCTGGAAAAAAACAAAACCGGCCCCTTCCTTTGCGTCCCCATATTTTTCCTTGAGTTCCTCCATGAACCCTGCGTCCATGGCCCTCATGGGGCAGGCCTCTACACAAATGGGCTTTTTTCCTTCTTGCCAGCGCTCGAGACAAAAGTCACACTTCTGCATCTTGTCGTCTTCCCCTCCCACAAACTGAGGGGCATCATAGGGACATGCATCTTTGCAGACACCACATTCCAGTTCTCCCAGGCACTCCTCCCTGTCCACCACCACAATGCCATCTTTTTCCCTCTTGCTGATGGCATCGACAGGACAACTCTCCATACATGCGGGGTCTTCGCAGTGATAACAGGCTGTTGACAGGTAGGCAACAAACACATTGGGAAAAGTACCTTCCTCCATTTCGCGCACCCTTATCCAATGGGCAGGCCCGGCCGGGATGTCGTGCCAGTCCTTGCAGGCTACGCAGCAAGTAAAACACCCGATACATCTCGTCTGATCAAAATAGAATCCTAGTTGCATATGCTCCTCCTTATACTTTAGACCGAACGAAAGACTACGCCTTCTCAACCTCAACAAGCCCCGTGTTGTACGGATAAGATCCTGCCGGAGAATGCACGTCCCTAGTCAGCACATTCGCACACCCTCCCCTGTCAATTCCATTCTCATCGGGGTCATACCAGGCCCCGGTGGGGACATCAACCACGCCCGGCATGATTCTCTCGGTTACATTGGCGCGGATCATCATCTGGCCTCTGTCGTTAAAGACCCTGACCAGATCTCCATCATGGATATCCCTTGCTTGGGCGTCCACAGAGTTTATCATAACCCGCTGCTCCTGTAGTTCCCTTAGCCATGGAACTCTATCAAACTGGGCATTTGTACGCCTCTTGAAATGAGTGGTAATGAGCTGGAGGGGATATTTTTCGGCAATCGGATCGTTTCTGCTTTCCCAGGTTTCAATGTACTTTGGGATAGGCGGTGCCTCGGGATTTCCCATGTCCGCTATCTGCTGGGAATAGATCTCGATCTTGCCTGACGGTGTTGGAAAGGGATTGTTTTCCGGGTCCTCAATCTGGTTCTTAAAAGCCACGTGCGGTTCAGGGAGATCCAGCCACTGGATACCCTCCTTACTAAATGCTTCGTAATCCGGGATACCGCTCATCTGTGCCCTCTCTTTCAGCATTTCCTCCGCACTTTTTTCCAAAAAACCCTCTATGCCCATCCACTCTGCAAGTTCAGCAGTGATTTGCAGGGGAGATTTGGATTCGCCCAGGGGCTCGATCACTTTGTTCTGCTTCCCAATATAGGCCAGTCCATCTCCGAAAGTCAGGTCCTCCCTTTCCAGATAGGTATTTACCGGCAACACGATGTCTGCAAACTTCGCCGTTGCCGTCATCACCTGTTCTTCAACCACAATGAATTCCGGGCACTGCAACGCCTCCACAATCTTGTTGATATTGGGAAGTGAATTTAGGTAGTTGCATTTCTTAATATATAACAGTTTGTAGTCCGTATGATAGCCTCCGGCCTTGCCCGTAAGAAGCGCGTCGGCGAACTTTGAGATATGAACCTGCGGCTTCCTCCCCAAAGCAGCTTCCTTTAACATTTCCTCCGGTTTTCCCGGAAATTGTTCCTGGACTGGATTAGGTGTAAAATCAAATAGTTCCAGACCGGCGATTATGGGTGGCAGAGGGTACGGAAATCCGGATAGAGGTCCTGCAGGGAACATTCCCGAGGCTTGTCCGCCGTGAATACCGATATTGCCGGTCATGGCAGCCAGGGTACTGGCTGCCCTGTGGTACTGTTCGCCATATGCCGATCGGCCCGGGCCATTTCCTGCCAGCAATGCTGCCGGCTTGATGGTAGCGTACTCCCGGGCCAGACTCTCGATGGTGGCTGACGCAACACCGGTGATCTCCTCCGCCCAGGCAGGTGTTTTGGGAACCCCGTCTTCCTCACCCAGGACGTAATCCTTGAACTTTTCGAAACCAATGGTATAGGTGTTAAGAAAGTTCTCATCATAGAGCTTTTCACTAATCATGACGTGGGCCATGGCTACCAGCATGGAAGTATCTGTCCCCGGTCTGATGGGTATCCACTGGTCTGCGAAGGTGGCTGCTGAGTCGGTATATTTCGGGTCAACGACAATAATCCGGGTTCCGGCCTCCCTGGCCTGGGCCAGATACCAGCAGGTATTGGTACCGTTAACTGTATCTGCCGGGTTGCTGCTCCACAGAATGATCAATCTGGAATTGAGCAGATCGTCTCTGGTGTTGGAGGTCTCAAAGGTTCCGTAAGTGAAGATGTTGGAATAAATCGCGCCATTAAAGGAAGGCGCACCCCAATACATGGTAAAACCGCCGGACATGTTAAGCAGTCTCTCAATGGCCCCCCAACCGGTGAGAACTGCATGGTCCCCGGGCATCTGTACCATTAAAATAGACGCCGGGCCGTAAGTATCGCCGACCCTTTTTAATTGCGCGGCTACGGTATCCAGGGCCTCGTTCCAGGAAATCCGTTCGAACTTACCTTCACCTCTCTTGCCCACCCGCTTTAAGGGATAAAGGATTCTGTCCGGGTCATACACCCGCTGCCTGTAGGCCCGCCCCTTTAGGCAACCTCTCAATTGGGGGCCATCGCCATCATCGGTTTCTATTCTGGTGATCACCCCGTCCTTGACGTGCACCTTAAGCAGGCAGACGCCGGCACAATGACTTGAACACATGGTAGGGATTATTTCTTCTTCTCCAACTTGTTCGTTATTCCTGTCATCATTCATTCTGGATTACCTCCTTATGACGTTTCAGGCATGCTTAAAACCTGATATAGTTCGATCATGAGGCCGCCAATCTTACCCGAGTCGAGGTAGACGACATCTACCTCGGTGCCATAAACTTTGAACCGGGCGCGATAGGCAGGCTCAATGCCATCTTCAGCCAACTTTGCCAGCACGTTATCGAGATCTTCTACAAGCCCGCAGTTCACATGATTCGCCCCCTCCCCCTTTTCTTTCAAAAACTCCGAGTGAGGCGTTACACCCTCCACCGGCTCGATAAGTTCGACCTGTACAGGCCCTGCCTGCGCAA
The DNA here is from genome assembly GCA_019307645.1 of Deltaproteobacteria bacterium. The sequence goes on along the minus strand of JAFDJF010000133.1, from coordinate 3,173 downwards.
GCGCCACCTTCAGTCTGGCATAGCTCCGCTGACCGCGGTAAAAATAATTCTTGTGTTCAATCTCCAGAATTTCAAAGGGGCCCCAGCCAAAAGTTGAACTGTAGAAATCGACCGCTTTTTCCAGATTCCTGACAATAATGCCTACCTGTTCTACAGAGTCCAGCATTACGGTTGGTTTCGTCTGTTGATCCATGCCGCTCTCCTCCTTTCAACTGGTTTTGTGACGGGGAATACCACAATATGGCTTTGTCATGGCAAATCAGGATTTTGAGGGCATTTCATTCCGTCACCGTCATCTTCGCCAATGGAGGTACCACACTCAAAGCAGTCCACGCATTCGGTGATATCCTCCGCCTTTCCATTTAAGGTTTTTGTTATCAATTCCGGATCTGCAATAAGCGCACGGCAAACCGCCACCAAATCGGCATGACCTTGCTCAAGGATCTCTTCGATTCGTTCGAGGCTTTTAATGGCGCCCACACAAATAACAGGGACATTCACCACATCCTTGATGGAAGAGGCGAGAGGGATGAACCTACCTTTAAACATTTCCGCCACTCCCTCCGGCGTCATTTCAGCAGAAGCGTCTATAAAATCAATCCCCTCATCTACAAACCATCTGCAGAATTTTTTGGAATCTTCGATCGGATAACCACCTTCTGTGAATTCCACAGCGCTTATCCGGATACCAATTACCGGGTCCGTGCCCACGACCTCGCGGGCGCGTTTGATGATATTGAGGCCAAAACGAGCCCTGTTTTCAAGTGATCCGCCATATTCATCGGTACGCTTATTGAAAAGGGGGGATAGAAACTGGTTGATCAAATATCCATGCGCACCATGGTATTCGACAAAATCCGTTCCAGCCGCAAACGCTCTTTCCGTTGCTTTCACAAACGCTTCTTCGAGCTGATGGATTTCTGACAGCGTCAATTCTAGAGGTACGCCTTTGCCTTCAGGATGTTCAATAGCCGATGGCGCTACCATATCGATGCCGCCGGTCCTGCGGGTATTGGTTTTTGAGCCCGCGTGATATAACTGTATCCCTGCAACAGAGCCCTCGGCTTTTATCACATCAAATAGACGTGACAGCCCCTTTACATGTTCATCACGATCAATTCTGGTGTTGCCCATCCAGCCCACGCCTTCAGGTGCAATTGCAGTAGCCCCAACAATGACCATACCAATCCTGCACTTGGCAATGTTTCGATAAAAAGTTTCTTGTCTGTGAGCGACCGAACCATCCGGGTTTGAGTACCCGGTTACTGTGGGAGGAAATACGATCCTGTTTGGAATAACAAGACTTCGAATATTGAAGGGTGTGAAAGTATGGTCAAACCGATTCATGAATAACTCCTTACAACAATATAACTTTTTGACAGGATTAACTGGATTGACAAGATATAATGTTAAGAAGAGAGAACCTGAAAATCTTATAGATCCTGTCTAAAGAATAATGCCTTTATCAGTATGCGTGTAAAGCCCAACGAACTGAAAACTGAAGGTTTCCTTTAGGTTCGGAGAAAAGTCATGAAATGCAATTTCCTGCTACAGAAACCTCCAGTGTTCAGCTCGTTAGGTACCATTCAGCTGTAAAAATCCATAACTATTGCGATGGATCCAGCATGACCTTTAAGCATCCGTCTTCCCTGTTTGCAAAAATCTTATACGCCCGATCCGCTTCAGAGAGAGGAATCCGGTGGGTGAAGATATCCCCGGTCACAAGTCTGCCGGATTCAATCATTGGGAGCAGTTCAGGCCAGGTGCTCTGAACCGGAGTCACAGCCATGCGAATGGTTAGATTCCGGGGTATCACAACAAGAGCCGGAAAGGGCATGTTCATGTTGGAACTTATGCCTACGCAGGAAACAACGCCGCCTATTTTGGCTGCCATCAGCGCATCATTGATGGTTTGATCAGCGCCAATTGCTTCGATGACACTGTCAGCGCCCCGCCCGTCGGTATAATCAAATATCTTTTCCAGCGTTCCGCCATCAGACACGTCTACAGGAATCGCACCATATTCGACCGCCTTGGCCAGACGCTCCGGTACCCGGTCCACTGCCAGGATACGAGCGGCCCCGAACATTTGTGCGCATAACACGGCACACAGGCCAACGGGCCCCAGGCCGATTACGGCTACAGTATGCCCCGGAAGAATTTCGGCATTTTTCGCCCCAATGTATCCGGTGGGCAATACATCGGTGAGAAGCACGGCTTCTTCCGCACTAAGAAAATCTGGGATCTTTAGCAGGTTGAAGTCCGCAGCAGGGACTGCGACGGCCTCAGCCTGACCGCCGACCAGATCCTGGCCCACACCGTAACATTGCCACCCTGCCTCACACTGAATGACATTTCCGCCATGGCATCCCGGACACTTACCACAACCGACAAGTGCACTGGCCAGCACCCTGTCTCCTTTGGCAAAGGTTTTTACTTCGCCGCCAACATCCATGACCGTGCCCATAAACTCATGTCCCGGTCTAATGTCTGAAACGTCACCGAACTCTCCCCAGTAAAAATGCAGGTCAGACCCGCAAATTGCAGTTTGTTCAACCTGCAGGATGACACCGTCCGGGTTGGTCAATTTGGGCTCCGGGACATCTTGTACGGATACTTCCTCTTTGCCTCCAAAAACAACTGCTTGCATGATTATTCCTCGGGCCCTTTGCAGGCCTGGATGGTTTTCTCGTCAAACACCAGGCGAGCAACATCTTCGAAGTCGATGACCTGGCCAATTTGCATGCCGCCGCCAATGGGCAAAACTACCCCGGTAACCCAACTGCTCATATCACTGGTAAGATACAGCACGCCATTAGCAATATCCTCCGGCACTCCCGCCCGGCCCAGAGGGGTGCTATCGAGACATTGCTTCCTCAGGGACTCGGAGAAGGCCATTTCTGTAGATTCGGTAATGATATATCCCGGGGAGATGCAATTGACCCGGATTTTGAATGGTGCCAGCTCTATTGCCGCACAGCGCGTTAACATTTCTATGGCAAGTTTGGAAGTACTGTAAGGTGCCATGAATTTTTCAACATGAACGGCTGATGCAGATGACACGGTAATAATGCTGCCGCCTTTTTTCTTCATGGCTAGACCCGCATGTTTGATGGTGAGGGCCGTTCCCATGATGTTTAGATTGTTGGCATATTGCCAGGCATCACTTTCCA
>JAFDJF010000707.1 GCA_019307645.1 Deltaproteobacteria bacterium | reverse complement strand
TCAAAGACAGATCAGAACAAAGGCGTTTCAGAGACGGACCTAAGCAGGATCGAGTTTCATCGGAACGGATTCGCTTTGATGCCTGAATTGACCGATAAAAAACCAGGCATAGCCTTTTTTGTGGCCAATAGTAAATCCCGATTGAAACAGAGGTTCTGCTCCTGCACGGTTTCAGAAAAACGAACATGCTCCCATATTTTGAAACTGATGCATGTCTATAAGATGTTAAATAAAGGCCTCAATGAAAAAAGTATCGAAGCAGACTTCAATTCAACGATCTGGCATAGGCTGGCAAGCATCATGGCGGAGAATGCTTCCGAAAAACCATCGTCCGTCTCCATTCGTTCGGTTGTTAATGACGTCGGGCATGATCCATCCGAGGCAGAAAATAACAGAGAAAAGTTTCTTAAGGTGTTTAACACCCAAGGGGAAGAAATACTTTCTTATTTTTCACAAGGAGCAGATAGCATCCGATTCGTGGAGCGCATTGGAAAGATACCTGAAGAGGACACTGTTCCTTCGAGGGGAAGCGTGCTTGACCAACTTGTCCTGCTCACACTGACTGATAATGAACGCCTAATGAATAAGAAAGGTTTTAAAACACGGGGGCAGGCCATACGAGAGAGCTTCTGGTTTAGATTGGCCTACCACGGTTACCGTGAGTTTGGAGCCTCCGGGTGCAGCTTTCACCCTGCTGTCGAAGAAGCCACGGGCACGTTCACTGTCACATGCGATGCGTCAACAAAAGAATTGGAAAACAGACCGGTGTTCCGCATGATCGTTCCACGCAGCAAGGTAAAAAGGCTAATCCTGGCTTTTAAAGAATTTTTGCCAAACCAGCATGATCTGGCCATCCACCCGATCCCTTTGAGATCCATCTTCAAGGTCACTACAGATACGAAACTGGATCTGGAAGTCCGCCCAATCGTCGAGTTTATCCAGGAGGATGGAGAGAAAAAATACCTTGAAAGAGAAGACATTGAGCGCTTCCGTTACGGGGACCTGATCTATATCAAGGAACTGGGCCTTCTTGCTGAGCTGGAAAAAGCGGGCAACCTGGAGCGAAAATTCAAGTCACCCATCAAGATGGTGTTAAAAAAATCTCAAGTCCCCAGTTTCCTGGAAGAGTTCAGGCATGACCTCACGGATTGCGCTCACCTTGTGGATGAAAATGTAAAGGCGCTTAAGATTTTCAGAAAGATTGATCACGTTGAAATCACATCAGACGCCATTGATCGGGACTGGTGCTGGCTTTCTGTAAAATACGGTTTTGGAAACACTTCCATATCGCTTGCCGATATCCTTCAGGCAAAGGAAGAGGGACAACGTTTTATCAATACGGACGGAGGGTGGGTGGACTGCAAATCACCGGAACTTGACGGCCTTGATGCTATACTTACTCACGGTGTTGTCAACCGGGGTTCTTCAAAATCAGACAAAATGCAGTTTTCCCGTATGGGGCTGTTTCGTATGAGAGCTGCCTTGCCTGAAGACGTTCATATAAAAGGCAACGGAAAATCTTTCGCCCAGTTTGAAAAAGTACTCGATTTGCAGCCCCTGCAGTCTGCGCCGAAATTAAAAGGTGTGATTTCAATACTCAGGCCGTATCAGAAGCTGGGGGTTGAATGGATCCGGTTCCTTTTTGAAAACGGTTTGGGCGGGCTTTTGTGTGATGATATGGGCCTGGGGAAGACCCATGAGGTCATGCATTTTTTGGCAGGACTGAAGGAGCACGATAACATAAAAGGACCATTTCTGGTTGTCTGTCCAACCACTGTTTTGGGGCACTGGCGCACAAAGATCCGGGAACATGCGCCGGTCTTGGAACCGGTTATATATCATGGCAATCAAAGAAACCTGGAGGAGGCCGTCGATAATGCCGATGTGCTCATAACATCTTATGGCGTACTCAGAAATGATATCGAAAAATTGGAAAGCATTTCCTTTCCTGTTGCGGTTTTCGATGAGGTCCAGTATGTCAAAAATTCGCAGACTCAGATCTACTCGTCTGCAAAAGACATCCGGGCGGGCATGAAACTGGGGCTGACAGGAACGCCCATTGAAAACAGCTTAACTGAATTGAAGGCCATTCTGGATTTGACACTGCCCGGATATCTGGGCACGGATAATGACTTCGAGTCCCGTTATATCAAGCCTATCGAGCTAAATTCCGACAGGATTAAACAAAAGGAATTGAGTCGGCTGATATTACCATTCATGCTTCGACGCAAAAAGGACACGGTCCTGG
>JAFDJF010000132.1 GCA_019307645.1 Deltaproteobacteria bacterium | reverse complement strand
GTCAATTTGGCGCGGGAGACGCCCTATTTAAAGCCTCACATTACAAATTGCGTAGATAGCTGCCGTCAGTTTGGAATGACTCCCAAATATGCGGATTTCTAAAAAGACACCGCCACCGCCTTATTGCAACGATCTTACCCGAACTTTTTGAGAAGTTACCTGTCATTAATCAACGAAGTTAAATCTACCAATCCCTGGCATGCCTTACGCCTCCAAATTCACTTCCCATGTAGGCCCTTGTAAATGGAGAAAACAGCATGTGGCTCAGACGGGTAAAAGGTATGGCCGCAAGCATGATTTCCCCTGAAAGGATATGGAGAACAACAAAGACCTGGTACCCGAACCATTGATGATATGCCAGGAAGCCTGTGATAAAAGGCGCCGCTACTATGGCCAGAATGATATAGTCTGAAGCCGAAGTTACGTATTGCACTTCCGGCGATGTTATTCTTCGGATCAGGAAAAATATGCAGCATGCAATGACAATCAGACACATGATATCCGCAACCGGATCCGGAAGCGAAAACCAACTCACATTCCAGGATTCGTCCCACAGGATAATGTGTGACAAAAGGAAAACAGGAACAATAATCAGACAGATGTGAAATACAAATGTCACAATTGTCAGTGAGCGATTGTTCTTCCAACCCTCGGAGCCAAACGGGATAACCCAGTGAAGGATGGAGCGAAAACTATATTTCCAACTCATGTAAGAAAAAATAAACTTTTCCTTCTTGTTGACGAGCCTGATCATATCAATCAGCCTGTAGAGGCTTCCCGCAATAAAAACAATAAACGCCACCCAGGCCAGCGGGCCACTCACGAAGTTGTAAATATCATACATTTATTCCCCCTTTAGCTCGCAAGTTCGGTTACAGGCACAATACGTCGATAATATTTGCCGTCCTCAATGGTTCGCAGAAGGATCTTGTCTCCATCCGGGCTGAAAACCGGATCCCAGGCGGCTTCACATTCCCGCGGCCATAACCGGTCATTTATGACGTAAGTGTATTTCCCCTGCTTTTCAATCCTGGCCGCCACATGACTGTTGTCAGAATTGAAAACCGGCTTCCATGCCATTTCAGCTTTGTTTTTCCAGACCTTGCCGTCAACAGCGATATGCCATGTGTCGTCCTCTTTCCCAAGCGCTGCGATCCTGCTGCCGTCCGGACTGAAGACCGCGTCAGTAACCATCGTGTTGAATGTCACCGGCCAGGGCGAACCATTAACAGCTACGGTCCATTTACCAAATTTGGGTGCAACAATGGCCGCAATCTTTTTCCCGTCCGGGCTGTACATCTGATGCCACAGTTGAACAAATGACCTGCCCCATATGAGATTGCCGTCTTCTGCCAGCGCCCATTTCCCCTCCACACGCACAGGTGCTATAACCGCCCGTCGATTAGGATGAAATGCCGGCTCCCACACGCAGCTGAATATCTTATTCCAGGTAACATCATTGACCGCAATCGTATGATCATAGAGGTTGAGTCTTACACCAGCCGCCACGTTTTCACCGTCCGGGCTGATCACCGGGTTCCACATATTGACAAACCGTGAATGCCAGGCCTTTCCTTCTAATGCAGCGGTGTAAGCACCCTTTTGAAATTCGTGGACCTCTGCTTCACCGAAATCCTTCACCTGAACCACGGCTGCCGTTTTGCTACCGTCGGGGCTCAGGGCCAAATCGGTCATATTGGAAAAGGTTTCATCCCAGGGGACATCATTAATTGCTGCACAATATTTCATGTCCTGCTGCACAGCCACAGCTATGTTTTTGCCGTCCGGGCTGAACCTGGTATTCCATACATAGCCAAATTTATTTTCCCAGGGTTCGCCGTCTACCGCCACGGTCCACTCACCCATATCCGACACCAGGGCAGTCAGGCGGCCATCTGGTGAAAACCTGAGAAACCATATTTTTTCAAACACTTCTTCCCAGATTTCACCATTAACGCACACGCTGAATTCACCTTCATCAATATTCACAATCGCGGCGATCGTTTCCCCGTCCGGGCTTGCGTAAGGCTCCTCAACCCACCCGAATCTGTTTTTCCAATCCTCTGTCGCAATCGATTTTTCACCGGTTTCCCAGTCCCAGTTCTTTGAGTCAACCATATAGCCTCCTCACCACAATTTCAGATAATTTAATACCCTGAGCCAGTTTCAAAACATTTCAGTTTGGTCAAGGTCAAGCCAGGGGAATTTTTAACCACAGAAAAACATTAAGTATTTTGATGATTAATCACGCCATGGCGTGATTGAGCCCGACGCTAAGATTGGCAAAATAGGACATTTTGAAATTGGCTCACAAATCAGTTTTTATTTGGAGGGGAAGTATATGAGAACAAGAGAGGCATGTCAATGGCGCTTTTCCTTAATTCCTACCTGTTTACAATGGATCACGGCTCAATTTTCATAGAGGGGAATTTAATCCAAAAGGAAAAACCGGCTCGGAAATGGGCCGGTTTTTGAAAACATAAGAGGCACTTTCAACAAGTTATTTTTTGTCCAGGTTCAGTCTGTCAAGCGGCTAGTTGGAGCGCGTTTTCGGCTGCCGTGCGAATTTCATTGGGAGTAAACGGCTTGGACAGGAAATCAATGGCGCCAAGCTTGGCAGTTTCGACGGCTGTCTCGATATTGGCATAGCCCGTAACGATGATGACTTTGGTGTCCGGTCTCCTGTCGCGAATGGTCTCCAGAAGTTCCAGGCCTTTTACACCCGGAATCCGCAAATCCAGAAGAATCAACGGATATGCCCTCTCTTCAATCTTCTGAAGGGCCTCGTCTTTTGTAATAGCCTGTTCAACATGGTAGCCCTTCTTTACGAGGATCTTTCTGATATTGTTATTAACAGCCACTTCATCGTCGATAACAAGGACGTCTTTTCTTGCAGATATCTGAATTACTACCTGATCTCCCGATTCATCCCCGGCATGTCCTGACATCATTCGTGCAACATTTTTCTTTAACTCCTCATAAGGGACGAACGAGACACCTTCTCGCTGAAGGTTCTTTACATATTCCGGGCCGGTTACGGAAACCACCTCTTCATATCTGAAAGGCTGGTCGATTCCGATAAGGATTTTCGCGTCAAAGGCCAGTTGTCCTTTGGCCGCTTTCTTTTCCTTTGCCTTTTTCTGTGGACACTCGCCGGTCTTGGTTCCGCCCTTACAGGTATTACCAAGTTTTTTAAAAATATCACAGGTCATCTCTCCAATAGGGCAATAGCTTGCCATATCTGGCGACAATGACCTTTCCACACCCGGCATGCCAATGTCTGTTTTGCCCCCCAGGCCTTTATTTTCTTCAGCCTTTTGGAGGTCCACAACTGATTCGGATATCAAAACATTTTCAACTTTGGATCTTAGCCCGTTCGGGGTAAAAGGCTTTGGGACATAGTCTTCAGCACCCAGTTGAATCGCCTTCATGGCAGTGTCTGTGGAAGCGTAGGCCGTCATCATCATCACTTTAGTAAGCGGCCACTGCTCTTTTGTAAGTTTCAGCAGCTCAAGTCCGTCCATCTCAGGCATTACAATATCGGAAATTAGAAGGGAAAAAGAATCTCTGGACAGTTTTTCCAGGGCCTCTCTGGCACTCTGAGCATGCGTCACCTCATAGTCGTTCTTTCTCAGAATCTTCTCCACATTCCGGCAAATCCTAATTTCATCGTCAACCACAAGAATTTTCAGCGCCTTTTCCATTTTCTCTCCCTGTTCGAAAAAAAACGATACAATACTTAATCAAAAAATTAAGCAAGATGCGTGCCGAAGGATATGGATAGACTTACCTATTTGAATTTACTTTGTTTTTTATCGTAGATGGCTTTGCAGAAAAGCATGTGTATGAAAAATAAATACAGCAATATGATTGGAAGATACCTGTTTTGATTTAAAGATATTTGAACGCAATCAACGAGGTGAAGTCTTTATAATATCCTGATATTATTGATGAGAATAGGCCAGTTTATGTGGGGAGGGAACTGATGAATGATAGATGTCCGCGTTTTTATTGCAAAACCCTGGGCCGTATACAAAAAATATACAGGGTATATTATTGTAGAGAGACCTTTTAAAAATGCTCAATCTTCATTGCTCTCCACCCGTTCCAGAATCACGCTTGGTGCACAAACCCCTGGCCCAGACCTGGCTAAATTGAGACATTTCAGATTGCGTTCAGTCGCGCCCCTGGCCCAGACCTGGCTTACCCGGTGTCGCGCATCCCACCGGGGTGTCGCGCCAGGGCGGGCAGGGCAGGCTCTGAACCGTGAACCTTGAACCTGAGTTGAACTTTATCCTACGTTGCCTTAATGTTTTTTGGTCGTATGATAGAGTGTTTTTTCATAAGATTCTGAAAATTGGTCCTTTGCAGGCCCACCTTTTCAGCCGCCCGTGTCACGTTCCAGTCATTTTGCATTAATGCATTAAGGATAAAATTCCTTTCTACCTTGTTTACTGCTTTTTGTCGGATCTCTTTTTTCAACCGCTTCAATTCCTCGTTGGTTGAAGGGGTGTATTCCATCAGTTGTTCCACGTCATCCAGGAGAGGAAGTTCTCTGAGGCTTACCTGCTCCTTTTCGCACAAGATAACCGCTCTCTCAATCGCATTTCTCAACTGCCGGACGTTTCCCGGCCAGTCATATTCCGTAAGCCTGTTAATGGCCTCATCCCTGAATCCCGTGATATTTTTCCCCATACTATTATTAAACTGCTTCAGAAAATGATAGGCGATGGGCAAAACATCCATCTTTCTTTCCCTCAATGGCGGGATGTTGATGGGATACACAAGAATTCGATAATAAAAATCTTCTCTGAAAGCACCCTCGGCGACCATTTCTTTGAGATCACGATTTGTGGAAAAAATTAAACGGACATCTACACTCTGGGCCTTGGTATCACCAATGGGCAGGAACTCACGGGCCTCAAGAAACCGAAGAAGTTTTCCCTGAACTTCAGTACTGACATTACTTATCTCATCCAGAAAGACCGTCCCTTTATGCCCCAGTTTGAATATACCCTTTTTGTCCCGGTATGCACTGGTGAAGGCCCCTTTCACATGGCCAAACAATTCGCTCTCAAGCAGGTTATCCGACAGTGTCCCGCAATCAACCGCAAAGAAGACCTGGTCCTTCCTCTTGCTGTTGGCATGTATGGCTCGTGCTATCAATTCCTTGCCTGTTCCGCTTTCACCATAGATCAAAACAGTGGAATCTGTGGGCGCTACTTTTTGGACCATATTGATGACACTTTCTATCTTGGGGCTGCTTCCAACAAGTTGATGAGAAACTTTGGCAAAGCCCACTTTTGAACTGCTTAATTTCCTGTTCTGAATCCGGAGTTCTCTTTCGAAGAGGGCTTGATGGACTACACCTCGCAACTCATCGGGGGTAAACGGCTTTGGAAGGTAGTCAAAGGCGCCGGTCTTCATTACTTCGACCGCAGAAGAAACTGAGGAATACCCCGTAATTACAATAACCAGTGTGTCGGGGTATTCTTTATTGATCCTACTGAGGAGTTCCATGCCCCCCATGCTGGTCATTTTCAAGTCAGTGATGACAACGTCAAACGGCTCTGAATCCATCATCTTCAGGGCATCATAGCCGTTCAAAGCATAATCAACCTCACATTCTGTTTTTGACAATATTTTTAAACAGTTCTGGCAAATTTTCAATTCATCATCAACGATCAGGACGCGAGGGATATCATTGATCATTTTCGCCCTCTTTCTTTATGGGCAATCTCACGATGAAAGTGGTTCCATGACCCGGCTTGCTGTCTACGTTGATTATCCCCCCATGCTGATGGATATGACCCAGCGTGATTGCCATGCCCAGACCGGTGCCACTTTCCTTTGTCGTATAAAAAGGCTCAAATATCTTGCGCAAGTCTTCTTTTTGAATGCCCTTCCCGGTGTCGCTGACCACAATTTCTACGGTTCCTTCTTTGGAACCATGTCGAGTCGTAAAAGAAACCACCCCTCCGGGCTCAGTTGCTTCAATGGCATTTTGAGAAAGGTTAATCACAGCCTGCTCGATCTGATCCTTATCCACATGGATGAGCGGCAGATCTTCACAGAACTTTTCCTCCAGGGTCACATCATTAAACGTTGCCTGTTTTCTGGTAAGTGTAATACTCTCCCGAACAATATCGTTGACACTGTATTCTACTATTGAAGGTTTGGAATGGCGGGCAAAGTCAAGAAGACTTTTTACGATCCTGCTGCAACGCTTGGTTTCATCGGCAATAATTTGCAGTTCCTCATAGTTTGGGTCCTCAGGATCCATTTCCTCCTGGATCAGCATGGCGCTCGTGAGGATGGTAGTCATGGGATTATTGATTTCATGGGCAACACCTGCGGCCAACCGCCCAATGGACGCCAGCTTTTCCTGATGCATCATAAGCCTCTGCAAATTAATATCCTTTGTAATATCTCTCCAAATCTCTATCACCGCCGCCATCTCGCCTTTTTCAACCAGTGGGTAGCAGGTCACTGAATAAAAAACCTCTTTGTTTTTCTCATCCACATGAACATGTGTCCTGCTGGTAGGCTTCTGGGTCTTGAGGGTTTTGATAAGCGGGCAGGGATGGTTTTCTCCTGAACATGGCGAATCCTGATTATGGGAAACCTCATAGCAGTACCTGCCGATGGCCT
>JAFDJF010000706.1 GCA_019307645.1 Deltaproteobacteria bacterium | reverse complement strand
TTTCGTAACAGTTCAGCCTTTTGAAAGGTGGACTCTAATCGAAATTGTCGGGCCGTGGGGGTCTCTTTTTAGAAGCCCGCATCACAAATAACGGCAGCGATTATGCCCGCCAAGCCCGGATTTCAAGCAACGTAAAGGCAGCGAAGGGTAACTTGGAGCGGGAGACGCGCTTTGCAGGCCCCTAAAAACAAATTGCGTATTTGAAGAATGGTTCACGGTACAAGGCACACGGTACAGGGTCTTGATTCAAATGAAGACGCGTTTTTCTTTAAACCTTGCACCTTATACCTTACACCTTATACCTTGCCTCAATGACTCTCAAATATGCGGGCATCTAAAAAGAGACCCCCACGGCCTGACACGGTTTCAAAATATTTCCCGATAAATCGGGATTGAGCGCAGGAGTGTAAGAGAGTATTTTGAGTCCCGACAGAGTCGGGATGAGCCTGAAGTGGAGATTTAATATATGCAAGAATTCAGAAGGATGACTCGTTTACCGCCCTATGTCTTTGCTAGCGTCAATAAAATCAAGATGGATGCAAGGCACCGGGGAGAAGATATCATCGACCTTGGGATGGGGAATCCTGACATTCCCACACCCCAACATATTGTTGACAAACTGATCGAAGCGGTACAGAAGGGTCACAACCACAGATACTCCGCTTCCATGGGCATCACCAAGCTGAGGCATGCCATCTCCGATTGGTACAAGAGACGATTTGATGTGGACATAGACCCTGAGGGAGAGGCGATCGTCACAATCGGCGCAAAAGAAGGCCTGTCTCACCTGATCCTTGCGACCATCAGCCCGGGAGATGTGGTCTTTGCGCCAAACCCCACTTATCCGATACACCCCTATTCAGTTATTATTGCCGGCGGGGATCTTCGAAGCATACCCATAGCGCCGGACAGAGATTTTTTTGAGGATCTCCTGACCGCCACAAAGCAGACCTGGCCAAACCCCAAGATGCTGATCATCTCTTATCCTCACAATCCCACAACAGCGGTAGTGGACCTGAAATTTTTTGAGAAGATCGTGGAATTCTGCCGTGAACACCAAATATATGTCATCCACGATTTCGCTTATGCTGACCTGGTATTTGACGGCTATGAGCCTCCAAGCTTTCTGCAGGTCCCGGGTGCAAAGGATATCGGCGTCGAATTCTTCAGCCTTTCTAAAAGCTACTCCATGCCCGGGTGGCGAGTGGGGTTCTGTGTCGGAAACCCTGAATTGGTGGGCGCATTGCGAAGGCTGAAAAGCTATCTGGATTATGGCATTTTTCAGCCGATCCAGATCGCATCCATCATTGCTCTGAACGGCTCCTATGACTGCGTGCAGGAAATTGTAGATATATACAGGGACCGCCGTGACGTCCTTGTTGACGGCTTGAATCGTGTGGGCTGGCCAACGGAAAAACCAAAAGGTACAATGTTCGTGTGGGCCAAGATTCCGGAAAAGTTCCGAAATATGGGCTCTGTTGAATTTTCTAAAATGCTTATTGAAAAGGCCAAGGTGGCTGTTTCCCCGGGCATCGGATTCGGGGAATACGGGGACGACTATGTGCGGTTTGCACTGGTTGAAAACCCGCATCGTACGAGACAGGCCATCAGAGGGATCAGGCAGGTGATGTGATGAGGTCAAAGATGTCCAAGATCAATGTGGGGATCATCGGGTTTGGAACAGTAGGCGCAGGCACGTTTGAGATTCTCACCAAGAACCGGGAAATCATAAAAAACAGGGTCGGAGCAGACATTGTCGTCAAAAAGATCGCGGATCTTGATATTGAATCTGACAGAGGCGTTCCTGTAGACCGCGATCTTCTGACCGTTGATGCCATGCAGGTGATTGATGATCCCGAAATAGATGTTGTTGTAGAACTTATCGGCGGCCTGGAAAAGGCCAAAGAATTCATCCTGTCTGCCATGGAAAAGGGAAAGCATGTGATAACCGCCAATAAGGCCCTTTTGGCAGAATGCGGTCAGGAGGTTTTTGCGGCAGCTGAGCAGCATGGAGTCAACCTGGGCTTTGAGGCCAGCGTTGCCGGCGGGATTCCAATTATCAATGTCCTGCGATACGGTTTATCTGCCAACAACATCAAAACCGCGATGGGGATCCTGAACGGCACCTCAAACTACATACTGACAAGAATGGCTCAGGAAGCGCTGCCCTATGACCAGGTGGTCCAGGAGGCAGTAAATCTGGGGTATGCCGAAGACCCGCCCACACTGGATGTGGACGGTACAGATGCC
>JAFDJF010000705.1 GCA_019307645.1 Deltaproteobacteria bacterium | reverse complement strand
TTGGCATACCCGCTGACTGTTAAATCCTGCGATGTCTGCAATGCCTGTGCCGCTGCCTCTCCGGGGGGAAGCCCCGTGGCCTCGTAAATGGGCGCCAGCGTTGCGGCCCTGGCTGCCACCGCAGCCGGGGAAGTGGCATCCACCGCGGCCTGGCTTGCTGTCCTACCGCTGATCATGGGCACTCGACTATGATACCGGACAAAATGAAGGGCGAATTTGGCAGCGTTCCAATTGGAAATGATGCCCTGCAGTGTCACCCCGAACTGCCCTCCGTCCGATGCGCTCTCCTCCCACCTGCCCGACACCTTCATGTAATCCTCATCAAACCCAAGGGTGCCGGCAGGGAGACGGAACAGCTCATCCAGGTCGGTCCCCATATCTGAAATCCGGCCGGACCCGAGCATGACAATACCGGGTCCATCTCCGCCCAACAGATCGATTGGCGCGAAAAATGTCCCTACCGGATCCGTGCGCAGTGGCTCCCACTTATACTGGTAAAACGCCTCGACCGAAAAATCTTCCGAAACATTGGCTGCTCCCCAAAGCATCCCCTGGGGGATATACAGATCGCGCAGTGTGGTCGCGGGTTGGTTGGCCGCGACCAGATCCAGGGGATTGATGATATTGACGCTGTTAAGCATGAATGTCGACTCTCCCCAGTTGAGCACCTGGTCTCCAAGGCGCAATACCACCGGCATACCAGCCAGCCGGAATTGGAGGTTAAAATAATATTCAAGCAGATCGGCATCCTCGCTGAGCATTTCCTCAGCCTCGGAACTCAGCTCTGTTCGTTCCAGCTGTTGCCCCTGTCTTTCGAAATCATAAAAGGCGTAGCCCCGGGCATAGATCCCCCAGATACCCTTCCTGACGGCCAACTCCCCGGTCGCCCTTACCATGTTGGAGATAATTCCCCGGTCATAATTGAGCGTCCCATCGTCATGATTGGACGCCTCGGCTTTCCCACCGCTGGCAATGGCTATGAGACTTTCGTCCCTGTCCTCCACCCGCGCTAGAAGACCGTAGGCGAGGGAAATGTTAAACACCCCATCTGTCTGGCCGACACGGAAAACCATTGCAGAACCCGTTGCTGGGAAAAGCAGCATGGCCGCCACCAGCACTAGCGTAAGAAAACAGCGTGTGTAATTCATAGAAGTCGTCGAATACTTCATTTATCAGCCTTGCCTTTTAAAGCCAAATTGGATTCCGGATCACGTCCTCCTACGTCGGGCTGCCCGGAATGACACATTTATTCGATTGAGACACCGTAAACAATAGTGGAATCTATGCATGAACTTCAACCTTCATTTTTGGGAGCATGTTTTCATCTTTTAGACTCTGTCCCTCTGCCTGCCCTATGGAATGCCCTTGAAGTTATTATTCCATCGGGGTGCCCTTGCCCCTTCATTACTATGTCTCTTATTTCTTTGTGCCTTGTCTTTTAGTTTTCCGCATTGTTGTCATTCCGCAATCATTTGACCCTTTCCGCCTTAGGCGCGGACCATGTCTTAATTTTTTCCAGATCCGGCACATAGACCAGCAGGACGATATCCAAATTCTCGTCCTTGCGATTGATTGGCAGCCAGTTCTCTTCCGGTACGCCTTCCGGTTTTTCGGCAGCAACATGAATCTCGATGCCGCCGTCCTCGTTCAGTTTCATCCCAGCATTCTCGCCGACGTTGTATTTCTTGCGATCGTTGGGGATGAAAAAACCGTCCTTAGAATCATAGAGCGTCAGTGACCAGAATGCCGTTGCCGGCGGTAACTGATCCTTACTCATCCGAATCACATAGTCGTTTTTTGCGTTCATGGGTTGGCCGTCATTGCTGATGACCGGTTTATAAATCGCCTCGGCCCCCGGCAATCCGATCGGCCCTACCACCGATTGCATCACTAATATATGCAGCGGTATTTTTCCTTTCGGTTGGAATAGATCCATACCATGCTCTTGGGTCACAGCTGGATCCTGGGTACGCGCAAATTCAACTTGTTGTACTTGTTGGGCAATCTTTCTGAATCGTTTGCCATCAATTTTCGTGACCCGGCTTGCGTCATAGACCTTTCCGGGTTCTATCCCTAGCGGTTTGTAGGCAGCCAGTACGCCCTTGTCAATCTCGTCATCCGGGTCGAATGTCGTATGGTTGAAAACAAACTGCATAACTTCGAGCAAGTTGTTCTCGAACACATCCGCATCCGTCTTACCGACTGACGGGAACTGGATGTCATCAATCGGCTTCGCCTTGCCTCCTCGATA
>JAFDJF010000704.1 GCA_019307645.1 Deltaproteobacteria bacterium | reverse complement strand
AGGCGCCTCAACACACACCACTGTAACCGTGCTGTCATCGGCTGAGAATCCGAGAGAGGTGTGCAGGGGTGGGAAGGGGCTGCTCTCCTCATCCTCGGCAAGGCAGTAAGTAAATTTTCCGGGATGACCCAGTAAGGCCATATCGGACACGCCAGGACGTCCTCCACCGATGTTGATCATACACAGGCGAACCGCCCGCCCTATGGTGGCGTTTGCCCGATGTCCGGGACCGAGGGCACCGACGCCACTGGCGATGCGGCATCCTTTACGGACCGGGCCGTTGACGATAATAAGCGGCCCTAGGTTATGGGTTGTGCTCTGCACTTCGGTCATGTCGAGCACAGGGTCGCAGACGGCCTTTAAGGCAGCCAGGACCACAGGGAATACATCAGGTTCGCAGCCGGCCATCACCGCGTTGACCGCGATTTTCTCGACGGTGGCGACACCAAGGTTCGGCCCTAATTCACCGACTACGATATCAGGGTCGCTCCCGCCAGCCAGGACCATACGCTCTACCCGCTCGGGTGCGGGCACGATCACCGGAAGCCCGTCGGTGCACCCCAGAGTATGCAGCTGCTCAACCGCTTGGAATTCATCTACCGCAGATAGGCGATTTGAGCTGCTCATACTTCTCCTTCCGTCAACGATTCTAATATCTTCTCTGCGAAGTCGTCAGCTAGCCGGCGAATGGAATCCAGACCGATGCCTGCCACCGGATGGGGAATATGGACCCGAGGGATGTCAGGCATCCCTGCAGCCCGCGCCGTGAAGTCACCCTGTTCGCGGAATTTGCTGGTGAGCACGCAGACAGTGGGAATGCCCCTTCGGGCCAAGTTTATGCCGTCACGCACGGTGCCGGAAGTACAGCTACCTCAATGGCCGTAGGCCGTGATCACCGCTTGGCAGTCGGCTGTGATTGCGCTGAGCATCTGATCATCTGCGCCGATCGAAGCGTTGCTCTTAGCGAAGAACAAAATCTGAACTCCGGGCAAACGCTTCTGGATTGCAGTGCCCAGTTCCTCAAGGAATTGCACTGAGTCCGGGAAGTTGTTTGCCAGCATCCCGATAGTCAGGTCGGTTGCTGTTGTGTCCACCCGAAGGTCATACCGGTCGACTGGAAGGCCTGGTTCAGCTCTCGGATCTAGGTACTCGATAGTCATGGTGATGATAATCATTCCTTTCTTAGGGGATAAAATGGAGAATAACACAGTCAATTTTGTGGGTCAATAAATGGTGGAGCGCCAAAGATCCCATAAGGATGAGGAGTATCCTGACGACTAATCGTCAGGTCACAGTGTAAGTTTACCCATATTGGTGATCGAATTAATTATTTTCTTGAAAGTTCGTAGTTCTTGCCTGTTTTAATCATTGCTCTAAAGTTCTCAGCTTTAACATTGTATGGTACGCTGCATCCACTGTCCTGGATGAATCCACCGTCCCCACCCACTTCATCGATAAGTTTTTTGCAATAAGCTTCCACTTCTTCTGGGAGCTTGGGGACGTTGTTGACCAGCGTGACAAAGTAGGGCAATACAGATACCGTCCCAACATCTCCAACCTTCCCGATGTTGTGATCATACAAAGAAATTAGGAGGTTAGAGTATTTATGGCTGAAGTGAAAGGGCCATCCTATTCTTTGAAGACACAGAAAGTTTATAGGGAAAGGTTTCAGGATGAAAGCTTTAACCTTTTGAAATCAAATGATTTATGTGGTAGTAATAAGTCAAATTTTGCAGGGCTGGTAGAAAAGCTTTATCAAGGATGGTTGAAAAAGGAGGACGCCTGAAATCGCTAGGATTCCAAATGAATGTGTCACTCTGGCGAAAATAACGAATGTGCCAAAAAGCAGTTGTTGCGCGAAGGTTAAAAATGCTATGCGTACAATATCTAGGACATCCTTCAGGGGAAGAAAGGGGGCCGCTTTTTGCAGTTTTTCGAAATTTTAGCAATAGCAGTAGCTTTGGCCATGGACGCCTTCGCTGTCTCTATTGCCGTCGGGGTGAGTTTAGGAAGTGTCAGTTTCCGGCAGACTTTTCGACTGGCGTGGCACTTTGGTTTATTTCAAGCCCTAATGCCGATTATTGGTTGGAGTGCCGGTACAACTGTACGTTCCCTGATTGAGATTTATGATCATTGGCTGGCTTTCGGATTGCTGGCGCTTATAGGATTCAAAATGATCCGGGAAGCGTTTCAAAGTGATAGCTTTGAAGCAGAAACATTAGATCCCACTAAAGGATTAACCCTGGTCATG
>JAFDJF010000703.1 GCA_019307645.1 Deltaproteobacteria bacterium | reverse complement strand
GGGATGATTCTGTTCCAGTTTCAGCGCTGCATTCTCCTGATTCAGACCAGTGACACCATCCTGATAGACCCTCACATAATCGATCACCAGATCCTGAGGAAAAACAGTGCTTCCATCCGGCGGTCCGGGCCAGTTTCCTCCAACAGCCAGGTTGATCAGCAGGTGGAACCTCCGGTTAAAGGGTGCCGGGAAAGCAGCTGAACTGCTGTACCACATCCCCGTTCCCAGCTGTTGGAAGCGTTCCCCGTCCACATACCAGCGTAGCTCTCCCTCCTCCCATTCCAGGGCAAAGGTGTGAAAGTCCCTGTGGAAAGCTGTGTCACTTGTCTCATAGTCTGTTCCCCTGTATTCGTTATTTGGCCACTGTCCGCCGTAGTGGATTGTCCCGTGCACCACGGTGGTATCATGACCCAGATACTCCATAATATCAATCTCCCCACTGGAAGCCCACCCCCCGTAATCACTGTCAGTGGGAAGCATCCAGATGGCGGCCCAGAGTCCTTGACCCAAAGGCATTTTTGCCCTGAACTCAAAACGTCCATAGGTCCAATCGCCCATATTGATAGTCCGGATCCTGCCTGAAGTATATTGGCTGGACTCCACGTTTTCCCGTTTGGCCGTAATGGTCATCACCCCGTCACCAACTGAAACATTCTCTTCCTGGTAGTACTGTAGTTCATTGTTTCCCCAGCCATCAAGCCCATATTCCGATCCCGTTCCGGTCATATATGACCACTTCTCCGTATTCAGGGTATCCCCGTCAAATTCATCGGCCCACACCAGCTTCCAGTTTTGTCCATACACACCTGTAAGGGCCATCATCAGACCAAGTATAAGTAGTTGCTTCTTCACCATCAAATGTTTCAGTTCTTAATGCAATAAAGTTTCTTGTCCCCTTTAAAAAGATAGGCATCACCGGCCACAGCCACCGAGGCCCAGAAACGGTCATCCAGGGTATTTTCACCCAGGAATTCAAATTCTCTGCCAGCTTTGAACGCCCTGGTAACACCTTTTTCATCCATAAAAAAGATCTTGTTCTGGTTCACCCAT
Organism: Deltaproteobacteria bacterium; assembly: GCA_019307645.1. The sequence continues at coordinate 2,513 of JAFDJF010000703.1, read as the reverse complement.
GGGCTTGCCCAACAGGCCGCAACCTTCTCAATCTTCTCCTTATAAATGATCTCTCCTGTTTCAGCTTCCAGACAGCTTATTTCTCCTCCCCTGCTGCTGATCAAGTAAACAAGTCCATTATATAGAAGAGGTGAAGGACTCCCCAGGTAGGCAGCATCCAGGTTGAACCAGGCCACTCCGTCGCTGGCAAGGCTCCCCGAATCCGGGGTAATATCCCCTTCCGCACCTGCCTCAATGGCAAAGAAAGTTCCCTTTGTATCTCCCCGATCGGCAGTGGGTGAAGGGATGTTGTAATGTCCGTCCATCTGGACTTCCCAGATAAGCTCCCCGGTGGCGGGATTATAGGCCCGTGCCCTTTTCCCACCAGTCACCAACTCGTTTCGCACACTGTTCTTCCATATATAGGGAGTTCCGTAATTCGTAAGCTCATCGCGCTCCACCCTCCAGATCTCATCACCGCTTTCGGCTTCCAGCGCTACCAGGAAAGACTGCTCTTCATTATCTACCTTTACAAACAGCCGGTCCTTGTAAAGTAGTGGTGAGGATCCGGTTCCCCATCCCCGCTGGGTCTCAAAGGCACCAAGGTCCTTCTTCCATACCAGGGTTCCGTCCATGTCGTAACAGAAAAGCCCGGTCATTCCGAAATAGACATATACCCGCTTTCCATCGCTTACCGGGGTTTCAGAAGCATAGTTGGTCCTTGCATGCTTTTTAATTCTGGGACTCCCTTCATGGGCCACCTGCTTCCAGAGTTCTTTTCCCGTCACCAGATCCACACAGGTGAGTTCCCATCTGTATACATCTTGCAGGTAGAGATCCTGGTTTTCCTGCTCACCTTCACCTTCTCCGGGTTTGTTAATCTTTACAGCTACCGCTGATGCCACAAACACTTTATTTCCCCAAACAATGGGTGAGGTCCAGCTGTCACCCTCCACATCAAGGGTCCATGCCACATTCAGCTCCTCGCTCCATTCGGCAGGCAGGTTCTCCCCTATGACTACCATATTTGCATCAGGCCCCCTGAACTGGGGCCAATTGTTACTGCTTGTTGTGCAGGCACTCATAATGATCATCCCTACGAGAGCCATCCAGACAATAACAGCTGATTTGCGATTCGTAATTTTCATAGCCAATAGTTTTGAAAGAAGTATGGATCGCAATATACTATAAAAACATTATGTTATTTCGCGAAAGAGGATTTCCAATCGGAGTGCCCTGATTTTAGTAAGGTCCTCATATTAAATACGTTTAGTCAAAAAGAATTTGACTTTGAATGCATAATTCCCTATCTTATGTGGCTTCATCCTGATATCAGGATATATATCCTCCTCACTACAACGGCTCCTGAGTAACTTTAAGTGGGAGACCTGTGTTCATGCTAGTTTGTCAAAATCCTTAAAAAGGAAAGCATGCGGAGAGAAAATGTTTGTTTAAGTATTTTACTGGCTATCCTCTTTTTATTCCCCGGTCACATCATCGCGCAAAACAGCGGGTCCGCCCTTGCAGTTATCTCCGATGTAGAGGGAAGTGTCTACCTGAATCAAGCAGGGAGCGATGATCCCTTGAAAGCGGTTTTTGGAACCCAGCTGGTGCAGGGAGACCGGGTGGAGACAGGCAGAAAGGCAAGTGTGACTATGCTGTTTTCCAACGGCAATCTGATCAGCCTGGGGGCCAATAGCAATATCACCATCTCCGGGAATCAATCAGGCAGTCCCTCCAGAAACATTGGATCGGGAATGGCAGGTAACTTCTCAGACCTGGCTATGCGGCAGGACAATAAAGGTGAGATGGGTGTGCTGATGGATCTTCGATCCGATGAAACTTCCCAGCTGATTCTACCCATGAGCCCTTGCAATACCATGATACTGAACAATACTCCAAGCATGAAATGGGTTTCTAAAAAACCAGCTGATGAATATGTGGTCAGACTCTACAACGGGCAGGGATTGGTCTGGGAAAAGCGTAGCTCGGCAACCTCCCTGGAATTTCCAATGGATGAAGCCCCTCTGGAATATGGGGCATCCTATTTCTGGAACGTAGAGGGTGAAGACCTGATTCACTCATTCAGATCTCTGAACCAGAAATTCACCATACTTCCAGAGAGTAAAATCAAGGAGATCATAAAGGAGGAACAAAACCTATTGGAAGTATTCAAAGACGACCGGGAAAGTTCAAGTCTGCATTCCCTCTTAGGTTCCTACTATGCCAAATCAGGCTTACTTGAAGATGCCATTACAGAATTTGAAATGGTCAGGGATGCCAATCCGGATGCAACTCTACCCCATGAGATCCTGGGCGAACTGTACAGCGACGTTGGGAAAAAAGATCACGCCATTGCAGAGTTGCAGAAAGCATTAATGCTCGAAAAAGAGAAATAACCCGCATTCTAAATCGCGTGGCAACAAATAGAATTGTGCTCACTTGTATCCTGGTGGCATTGCTTGCCGTCCCCCGGCAGGGAGCAGCCCAGGAAGAACAGGAGGCCTTCAGCAAAACACTGATTGCAGCCTGTA
>JAFDJF010000702.1 GCA_019307645.1 Deltaproteobacteria bacterium | reverse complement strand
TTTGATGGCATCCCGATATCAGATCTTCTTTAACGGGTAAAAAGGGCCTTTTAGCTCCATATCTAGTCAAGCCTTACTTGCTATATGTTGACTTCTATGCAAAATTTTTGAGGAATTTTTCAGAATTCTGGCGGGTTGATACCTTTTTTTTCGCACTGTATGATAGAAGAAAATGTGTTAGGAGCAGATAAGTGAAATCTATCGAGAAAATAAAGCTAATTTTCTTTGAGGCCTTGGAGAAGGAAACAGGCGAAGAGCGGGAAGCATATTTGAACGAAACTTGCCGAAACGATCCTTCTCTACGTGTCGAGATAGATGCATTGTTAAAGGGTCATTTTCGGACAGATAGTTTTCTAACAGGACCTATTTTGGATCCTCAAGTATCCTTGGAGAATACCTCACTTTTAGAGATACCAGGTACAGTCATTGGCCGCTATAAGCTTTTGGAAAATATTGGCGAAGGTGGTATGGCCGTGGTTTATATGGCTGAGCAAGAAAAGCCGATGCGCCGTAAAGTCGCATTGAAAATCATCAAATTGGGTATGGATACTAAATCTGTTATTGCCCGATTCGAGGCTGAACGCCAAGCTCTTGCCATGATGGATCATGCCAATATAGCAAAAGTCCTCGATGCTGGTGCGACAGAGACTGGACGACCTTATTTTGTGATGGAATTAGTTACCGGTGTCTCAATCACCGAATACTGCGATAAAAATAATCTGAGTACCAAAGAACGTTTGGCCTTGTTCATTCAGGTCTGCAACGCCATCCAGCACGCCCACCAGAAAGGCATTATTCACAGAGACATAAAGCCCACCAACGTGATGGTCACCCGGCAAGAAGGCCGGCCCATGCCCAAAGTCATAGATTTCGGCATCGCCAAAGCAATAAACCAGAGGCTCACTGAAAAGACACTATTCACAAGATACGCTCAGATGATCGGTACGCCGACCTATATGAGCCCGGAGCAGGCAGAATTCAGCGACTCAGAAATCGACATGAGGACAGATATCTACTCCTTAGGGATTCTACTCTACGAATTATTGACAGGAACCACACCTTTTGGAGAAGATGAACTGCATGAAGCAGGCTATCTCGAAATGCAGCGGATCATCTGCGAAGTCTCGCCAGTCAAACCGTCCACAAAGTTGAGCACTCTCGACGATACATTGGCTGACGTTGCCGAGCACCGCAATGTGGCACCGGAAGCCCTGAGAAAATTAATATACGGCGATCTGGATTGGATCGTAATGAAGGCGATAGAAAAGGACCGGATTCGTCGATACAAGACAGTCAATGACCTGGCTGTGGACATCGAGCGCCACCTGCGTGATGAACCGGTTTCTGCGGGCCCGCCCAGCACCATTTACCGTCTGAACAAGTTCGTCCGGCGCAATCGCGCTGCTGTAATAACCTTCTCGCTGGTCGCATCCGCCTTGGCTGTCGGCGCCGCAGCGACCAAGATCGCTGTTTGGACCTCAGCCGGTTCACCGGAACACGCGGTGGGAATGAGTCAACGCCACGTCTGGAACGCACCACCCTTGTCAGAACTTACGGGCGGGATATTGCCTGACGGCCGATACTTGTCTTATGTTGACTGGACTGCGGGCAATCTTGCTGTCCGTGATTTAATTACTGAGACGAGCTGGCTTCTCACCAAGAACACCTCATGGGATACCCTCGAAGGCTGGGCCTACACCTCGGTCATCTCGCCCGATGGTCAGCAGATTGCCTACTCGTGGTACAAGGAAAAGGGCGTCGATTTCTATGATCTGCGGATCATCGATCTGGACGGAAGCAATATGCGGGTCTTGTATCATGATGCCTCGATTTTCTATATCCAGCCATATGACTGGTCCCCAGACGGCAAAGACATCCTAGCATATTTTCAGGAGGCGGATAAAAGCCTCGTGGACGAGAAGACGGGGGAACTTTTTAGCAAACGCTATCTAGTCCTAGTTTCAGTGGCCGATGGCTCGGTTCGGATCCTCAAGACCTGGTATGAACCCCGCGGGCCTAAGAGGGCCGTTTTCTCACCTGACGGCCGGTACGTCGCATGCGACTTTGAGCAGGAAGATGATCTGACCCATTTCGATATCTCTATGATCGAGCTGGACGGAGGTCGGGAGATTGCTATGATTGAGCACCCCGCTGATGACCGATTGTTCGGGTGGGCGCCGGACGGCAGAAGGGTCCTTTTCGCCAGCGACCGCACATCAGAGCGTAGTCTGTGGCTGATCGACATTGACCAGG
>JAFDJF010000131.1 GCA_019307645.1 Deltaproteobacteria bacterium | reverse complement strand
GGACATGTGGGATTTTTTAGTGAAGACCGCGCACGTCATCTTGCAGACGCCGGATGCAGAATCATTAAATTCGGTGTCGAAAGTGGCAGCAAAAAAATCCGCACTCAAATAATGAACAGGCACATGGGCAATGAGAAAATTCTCGAATCCATCAATTTGGTCCACAAATACAAAATGCACAGCTCAGTGTTTATTATTATCGGTCTTCCCTATGAAGCGCATGATGATGTAATGGAAACCATTACTTTTTTAAGCAAGGCGAAACCAGGGCGTTTCCGCTGGACATTTTTTTTCCCTTTCCCGGGAACAGAATCATACAAAATGAGTATTGATGGCGGTTTTATAAATGCAGAAAAAATGAATTCTCTGGTTAATTTCACGGATTCTTCCGCCCTTGATTTTGGCGAGGAACAGAACCTTTTCCTTGAAAAAGTTGGTCGCATAATGCCATGGTTCGTGAATGCCTATGCCGATTTTGAAGTCTCTTCTGTTTATCTGGAAAGGGTAAACGAAATTATCGAACTGAACCGTGAAGAATGGGACAGGATTGCGCCGACACTCCACGAGGAAGACAGGAAACTGTCAATCCAATTTCAAGAAAAAAATCAAACCCATTATGCTATTAAGTACAATCCATTCATGGGCGTCATCTCTGACTATTTCATGAACGAAGATTAGAAATGTTCTAACCGTGAACCCTTGAACTTGAGAGTTAGCCGTCAATGGGATGTATCAGTGTCCCCGTGCGCTCCTCCGGAGGCCCCTTTTGAGCGGTCTTTTCCTTTTGGGAAAGAAAGCGGTTCCACCTCTCCGTCATACAGATACGCTCCGCTTCCACACATCTCGCAATTATTGTGCTCTTTGATATGTTCCTCTAATCGCTCCGGTATGTGTGCGATACAACCACAGTTGGGACAAATCAGGCTTTTCATTTTTTCCCTCGCTGTCAATCTCTGAATATTTGTTTGCAGATGTCATATGATAAGGATGTTCTTACTCGTTCACGGGTAACTACTCTCCTAGTCAGGCTGAAGGTGTTTAGACTGAAGGCTGAAGGGGAAAACCGGAAATTTTCTTCCAGGAATAACACGGTGTTACAATAATGAAGTAATAGGAACCCCATGTGTGTTACGTTCGACCTTTTACTAATAGTCTTCAGCCTACAGCCTAAACAACCTGAACGGTTACATTCACGGTACTACAATGCTCAAAAAAGATCAAAGCCTGGAACAGGTAGTCGATAACTCTGAAATTAAGCCTTTATTATAAAGGAGGATTCTAATATAATCTTCTTTCCCTAGGAGGCTGTCCGAGAATGCCCTTTCCCCCAAACTCTTTGCCTGCCTGTGCATTGCACGCAGACAGGTCATGCCCAAAAAAATTATCCTCGGAATATCAACTAGATGCCTGTGGGAATTTTTTCGGGCATTCCTCGATTTTGGAAAAAATTGCTATTCTCGGACAACCTCCTGGCGTCCGGCCACGGGTCCGGGTGTCCGATATCCAACATTTTACTGAAATAACGAGGAGCTAACAGGTGTCACTTAGATTATATAATACAGCAACCCGCAAGAAAAAAGATTTTGTACCATTTAAGGAAGGATCCATCAGCATCTATGTCTGCGGAGTAACCGTTTACGATCTTTGTCACATCGGCCATGCCCGATCAGCCATCGTGTTTGATGTCCTGGTCAGGTATTTGAGGGCAAGGGGCTTTGATGTGACATATGTCAGGAATTTTACCGACGTGGATGACAAGATTATTAGCAGGGCAAACGAGCGGGGAAAAGAGATCAGCGTTCTTGCTCAGGAGTATATTGATGCCTTTCACGAAGACATGGGCAGGCTCGGGGTACTAAATGCCGATGTGGAACCCAGGGCTACGGAGCACATCGATGGCATGATCGAAATGATCACGGCACTGCTGGATCGGGGGCATGCATATCAGGAGGGCAGGGATGTCTTTTTTTCCGTTGAAAGCTTTAAGGGGTACGGGGAACTTTCGGGAAGAAAACTTGAGGATATGCAGCCAGGCAGCCGGATTGCCGTGGATGAGAAGAAAAGACATCCCATGGACTTTGTGCTCTGGAAGGGCTCGAAACCAGGGGAGCCCCAGTGGAACAGTCCCTGGGGTTCGGGAAGACCCGGTTGGCATCTGGAGTGTTCCGTAATGAGCAATCATTACCTTGGCACCAGTTTTGATATTCATGGCGGTGGCAAGGACCTCCTCTTTCCCCACCACGAAAATGAAAGGGCCCAGTCCATAGGGGCCAATGGCGGCGAGTTTGCCAGGTATTGGGTTCACAACGGGTTCGTCACAATCGAAGCGGAAAAAATGTCCAAATCACTGGGGAATTTTTTAACCATCAGGGACGCTCTTGAGAGTCATCATCCGCAGGTGCTCCGGCTGTTCCTGCTCTCCAAACATTACAGAAGCCCCATAGACTTTTCCCAAAGCGCCGTTAATGCCATGCAATCCGGCCTTGTTCGAATCTACAGGACGTTCCAGAGGATCAATGATGTACTGGATTTTCAGGAGGAGACCGAAGATATCCCTGAGGCATTTCTTTCAGAGGGACAGCCGGCAGGTTTGACGCATGCTCCGTTTATCCAACAGTTTGTTGACGCAATGGATGAGGACCTGAATACGGCAGGTGCCATTGGCCTGATGTTTGAGAAGGTCAGGGAAATGAATAAACTGCTGGATTCATATACGGGTCCCGTTGACGAGCCTACCCGCCGAAGGCTTATAAATGACCGGCGTAATCTGTCTCTTGCCGGCCGTGTTCTGGGTCTTTTCGAGGAAAGTCCGGCACAGTTTTTTGACGAGTTGTCAACCCCACTTGAAAAAGAGCGCTTCGATCCCTCTGAAATCGAAAAAATGATAAAAGACAGAGCCACTGCAAGGGAGGAAAAGGAATGGGCAAAGGCCGATGAGATCCGCGATCGTCTGAAAGAAATGGGTGTCGTTCTGGAAGACGGGGCACAAGGGACGACCTGGAGACTCGATGTTTGAGATCATAACAGACCTTGTGCCATGCGGAGACCAGCCCGGCGCAATTGAGGCCCTTACCAAAGGGGTGAAAAAAGGCCTGGAACATCAGGTCCTGCTCGGTGTTACCGGTTCCGGCAAGACCTTTACCATGGCGAATGTCATTGCCGCAGTACAAAAAACCACGCTGGTTATTGCTCCCAATAAGACCCTGGCCGCTCAACTGTACGGGGAGTTCAAGAACCTTTTCCCCAATAACGCTGTTGAGTATTTCGTCAGTTATTACGACTATTACCAGCCTGAAGCGTACATCCCCCAGTCAGACACCTATATTCAGAAAGACTCTTCAATCAATGAGAAGATAGATAAAATGCGACACGCCGCCACCAGATCCCTTCTTGACCGGGATGACGTAATCATTGTTGCCAGTGTTTCGTGCATCTATGGTTTGGGTTCGCCCGAGGCCTACCAGGATATGCTCCTTTACGTCGAAAAGGATGGCGTGCTGTCAAGAGAAGATGCCATCAAAAAGCTGGTAGAGATCCACTATGATCGGGGTGACATTGATTTTTACAGGGGCAGGTTTCGTGTTCGAGGGGATGTTCTGGATATTTATCCTGTTCACGAAGAGAAACGGGCCGTGCGCATAGGCTTTTTTGGCGATGAAGTAGAATCCATTCAGGAAATAGATCCCCTGACCGGAAAGACCATAAGGGCACTTAACCGGATCACAATCTATCCGGCCACACACTATGTAACAACCACTGCCATCAGGGAAAGGGCCATTCGGCAGATCACGGAGGAGCTTGAAGAACGGGTTCAGTATCTCCATACACAGAGCAAGCTGATCGAAGCCCAGCGAATTGAAGAACGCACAAGGTTTGACATGGAAATGATGATCGAGATGGGCTATTGCCACGGGATCGAGAATTACTCCCGGCACCTGACCGGGAGAGCACCCGGTGCGCCTCCGCCGACCCTTATCGAGTATTTTCCAAAGGACTTGCTGGTCATTATTGATGAAAGCCACATCACGATCCCGCAGCTCCACGGCATGTATCGGGGCGACAGATCCAGAAAAGAGACCCTGGTTGATTACGGGTTCCGTCTGCCTTCTGCCCTGGATAACAGACCCTTGAGGTTTGAGGAGTTCGATTCAAAGGTCAAGCAGACGGTTTATGTTTCCGCAACCCCCGGGCCTTATGAACTGGAAAAATCCCAGGTGACCGCAGAGCAGATTATCCGGCCCACCGGGCTGACAGACCCCGAGATAGAAGTCCGGCCGGCTTCGAACCAGGTGGATGACCTGCTGGGATGGATCAGAGAAAGGGTGGAACGAAAAGAGCGCGTCCTTGTGACTACTTTGACAAAGAGAATGGCCGAGGATTTGACAGAATACTATTCGGACCTGGGAGTGAATGTTCGATATATGCACTCTGATATCAAAACTATCGAGAGAATGGAGATCATCAGGGACCTTCGACTGGGGATTTTCGATGTCCTGGTGGGCATCAATCTCTTGCGGGAGGGACTGGATCTTCCGGAGGTCTCTCTTGTGGCCATACTCGATGCGGACAAGGAAGGTTTTCTCCGATCGGAAAGATCTCTTATTCAGACCTGTGGCAGAACGGCCAGAAATATAAACGGGAGGGTGGTGTTCTACGCGGATCGTGTAACCGATTCCATGAAAAGGGCAATGGATGAAAGCCGCAGGCGGCGCAAGATCCAGTTGGCATACAATGAGACCCATAATATCACACCCTCATCCATACAAAAAAACATTGATGACATTCTGGGATCTGCATATGAGGCCGACTATGTGACGGTACCGGCCGTGGCAGAAGAGGCAGGTGAGTACATGAGCCTTGAACGTCTTTCCGAGATGATTAAGGATCTTACCGCAAGGATGAAAGAGGCATCAAAAAGGCTTGAATTTGAGGAGGCAATACTGTTAAGGGACCAGATAAAAGAGATCGAGAATAAAGAATTTGAGTTGCTGACATTTGGGTGAACCCAGAGACTGTCGAACATCCTTTGTTCAGAAGTAATGAATCAACGGGTTAAATTTTATGGTTCATCTCTAAAAGAGTTGATCTAAATGAAGGATTCAAGGGGACCCCTGGACCCCTTGGACCCTTTCTCCCAACTAATCAGGAGAAGAAATGGATGTAGATACAAAAAAAAAGGAAAATGAGTTGACGGACGTCAACCAGAGGCTGATTGAGGAATGCCTGAAAGCTTTTCAGGCGCTTAGAGAAGATGACGCGCAGTTTGACCAACTGTTTCAGAAGATTAAGCTCCTTTATTTTTCCATGGAAGAGAACGAGAAAGAAGGGCTTTTCAGGGCCGTCATTGAACAGATAGAGGTGCCCAGGACGGAGATGGAACCCTATATGGATGCCTTAATGAAATGCGGGCAGGATGATCCTCAATGGTTTGCCCTGCTGTCGGAGGTCAGGAATCGCTTTTATTCTCCCCGCCTGAAGCTTTTCCAGAAAATTTCTTACTCTCCCGGCGGATTGAAATTCCTGCTTGATTTTAGAGGTGATCTGCTCACTATCCAGCGCTTTTCCAAACTTGATCTGAGGCCACTTGATTCTGATATTATATTTCTCTTTGAGATGTGGTTTCAGGAAGGGTTTTTATATCTGGAAGAAATCACTCTTGATTCGGCCTACAACCAGATAGCGTTGATCAAAGAAAGCGATATGGTACACCCAATGGCGAGCATCGAGGAGATGGGTCAGCGTCTCGGAAAGGACCGGCGGTGTTTTGCCCTGTACCATCGCCTTCTTCCCCAGGAACCCATTGTGTTTATTGAGGTTGCACTGTCCAAGGGCCTTGCCAGAAATGTTTCAGAGGTTATGGCGAGGGCCGGAGGCAGAGAGGAGAGAGAAAAAGTCGATACGGCAATATTTTATTCCATCAACAATACACAGAATGGGCTCGCGGGGCTTGGCCTGGGAAAGATGCTGATAGGAAAGGTGGTTGACTCTTTGAAAAAAGGAAATGAGAAAATAAGCAATTTTTCCACCCTCAGCCCTGTCCCCGGATATTGGCAGGGTTATTTGAAGCCCCTGCTTGAGGGGAAGGACGACGACTTTTCCTTGAAGCATACGGACATTATGCCTCTTTTTTCCAAAAAGGCGGTGAGTAAGATCCTGGAGTGGGGAGGTGAAACCGCATATGATTCCGACCGGTTCAATGCAGTACTGGTCTCAGTGTTATCCGATAAGACGTGGGTAGAGGATGATGAACTGAGGAAAAGCATCAGACATCCCATGGAAAAAATTGCGTATCACTACATTGCACACGAAAAGAATCCCCATGGAAAACCATTAAACCCTGTTGCCAATTTCCACCTCGGAAATGGGGCCACTGTTTCACCAAGAAACATCAATTTTTTGGCCAATCCTTCTGCAAGAGGGCTGAAGGAATCGTGCGGTATCATGGTGAACTATATTTATACGTTCAACTGGTTAAGCCAGGTCCGACGGTCTTTCCGGTTGTTTGATAGGGTGGAGATTAAAGGTTTTTTCAAGTAGATTATGGACGGGATCTCTTACTTCCGGCCCATAGGGTAGACTCTGATCTGGCATCCATAACATATTGATATAACTTTGATATTAAGCCATCACTTCTAGTGGTGGACCCGGATAGGTTCTACCAATCTGGCGAGAAATT
>JAFDJF010000701.1 GCA_019307645.1 Deltaproteobacteria bacterium | reverse complement strand
CATCGCGCGGAAGTGATGTTTTTGCTGGCTCGGACAGATCCCAATTCAAAGCGAAGCAAGGGGCTTTCCATGTTCCATGTGGATATGAAATCACCCGGGATCGAGGTTCGCCCCCTGGAACTGATGAACGGCGCCCACATGTTTAATGAAGTGTATCTCAAGGACGTGCGGGTCCCGGCCCGGGATTTGATCGGGGGTGAAGGCAACGGGTGGGCTGTGACCCAGAACACCATGAATTTTGAGCGATCCGGTGTTGGCCTTTTCGCAATGTGCGAGAGGGAATTTATTATCGTTCTTGATTACCTGAAGAACACCGAACGAAACGGCAGATATCTTTCTGAAGACCCCGTCATCCGCCAGAAAGTCGCCAAACTGTATGCTGAGCTGCAGGGGGGGAAAATGATGGCCTACCGGGTTGCCTGTATGCAGGAAAAAGGCGGTCTGCTTATGGCGGCCTCTGTGGCCTCTGAATCCAAAGTGTTTGGCAGTGAGTTGAATAAACGCATGTGTTCTTTTGCAACAGAGGTTATGGGCCTCTATGGCACGCTGGAGATGTCAGAGTGGGCGCCAATGGGAAGTACTGCTGAGTTCTTTCAGATGGCTCCCGGAATTACCATTGCCATGGGGAGCAATGAGATTCAGCGCTGCATTATCGCATGGATGGGCCTGAAACAGCCGAGGATAAAACTGCGGGAATAGGTGCGGACATTCCAGTACGTCAGTGGATTGAAGCTTCAGAAATGGTCCTCGGAGCTGATGGACCAGGAGAAAAAGGAGAATAGAATGGATTTTGATTTTACTACAGAACAAGACATGCTCCGCAAGTCGGTGGCTGAATTTCTGAAAAAGGAATGCCCGTCTGATGTGGTTAAGGAGATAGAAGACAGCAACGAAGGTTACTCTGCCAAGCTTTGGAAAAAGATGGCTCAGCTGGAATGGATGGGCATTCACTTTCCTGAAGAATGCGGGGGGTTCGAAGATCCTTTTACGGACCTGCTGATCATCGTGGAGGAGATGGGTAAAACCGCTTTTCCCAGTCCGTTCTTCTCAACTGTGATCATGTGTGGATTAACCATTATGGAAGGTGGGAGCGATAAGCAGAAAAAAGACCTTCTGTCTAAAATCGCGAATGGCAAATTGATCATGGCGCTTGCCCATTACGAAGAGGACGCCAGTTATCCGCCCTCCGCGGTGCAGATGCCGGCAGCGCTCACAGGAGATGACTATATTCTAAACGGCAAAAAAATGTTTGTCATGGATGCCAACATTTCACAGAAGCTTGTTGTAGCGGCCAGGACAGGGGAGGGCGTTAGCCTTTTTCTGGTAGATGCCGACGATCCGGGCATCACCGTTAATAAAATGCCCACCATAGGCAAAGATAACACCTGTGAGGTTATTTTTGACAGCGTGGCTGTTTCAAAAGATGACATGATCGGAAAGCCAGGGCAGGGCGAGGAAATACTTGACAGCGTTTTAAAGAAGGCAGCTGTCGCGAAATGCGCTGAAATGCTGGGCGGATGCCAGACAGCTGTGGAGATGGCCGCAGACTATGCCCGGACCCGGGTGCAGTACGGAGTCCCCATCGGCGCCCAGCAGAGCATTCAGCATTACCTGGCCGATATGCAGATTGCCTATGATACCAGTATTAATTTATTTCACAAAGTTGCCTGGATGATTGATGAGGGTGTGGATTTTTCAACGGATGCCTCTGCACTGAAAGGCAGGTTGAATGAAATGTATAATTTTGTTGTGGACAGGGCAGTACAGATCCACGGTGGTGTCGGCACAACCCGGGAGTTTGACATCGGATTGTATTTCAGGAGAGCCAAAGCATTTGAACTTATGCTGGGAGATACGCAGTATCATTACGAACAGGTGGCCCAGGGATTGGGTCTATGAAAAAGGAGGACTTTATATGGGAAATCAACTGGAAGGGAAGGTAGCAATCGTAACAGGAGCGGGTCGAGGACTGGGTCGATGTGAAGCCATTGAAATGGCAAAGCAGGGCGCTCGGGTAGTTGTGTGTGACCTTGGGGTCGGGGCGGATGGATCCGGCGTTTCACAGGATCCTGCCCAGGAGGTCGTGGAAGAAATCAAAGGTTTCGGTGGTGAGGCCGTCGCAGCTTATGGCGACGTGACAAATTGGAGTGATTGTGAGAAAACCCTTCAGACGGCCCTGGATACGTTTGGCGATCTTAATATTCTTGTCAACAATGCCGGTTTCTGCAGGGACAAGATGATATTCAGTATGAGTGAAGAGGAGTT
>JAFDJF010000700.1 GCA_019307645.1 Deltaproteobacteria bacterium | reverse complement strand
GTATGTTTGCCCTCGTTGTCCATGATCAGATGGGTCACCTTTTTTTCTGCCTCTTCCAGCTTTCCGGTAGAAAATTTGACCAGCTTCATGCCTTCCTCGAAATTCTTGAGGGAATCATCGAGAGACAATTCACCAGTCTCCAGATTTTGCACGATTTCCTCAAGTCGTTTCATGGCGTCTTCAAATTTTTTTTCGGCCATCATTCCTCCATGTACTGTTTATCCTGAAAAGCTTCAATTCTTCAGACCCTCAATCCGGCATGTCAACTCCCCCTTTGCCAGGAGCACCTGGACCTGATCTCCCTTTTCCACCCTGGAAGTATCTCTCAATACGTATTTTTCCGGCAGTTTTTTAGTGATGCTGTATCCCCGCTTGAGAATCGACAGGGGGCTTAAGTCGGCCATCCTTTTTTCAAGTGCTGAGAGGGTTGCCTGCATATATTTAAGGCGTGCGGCCATTGCCCGGTTGAGAGACGTCCTTTGAAAAGCCAGTTGCTGGCCCATGATGCTGACTCGATTCATGGGTGTGTATGCCAGCAGGGTGCGGCCAGCGGCGCCAACCCTTTTTTGCCCATCGCGGATAATCAGATCCATTACCCTGATCAGCCGGGAATAGATCTCATCAAGACGCATCCAGGTTTCATCAAGTTGTTTTCTGGGGTCTTTGAGCCTTTTTGCCAAATGAACCAGATCCTGAGAACAGCTCCTGAGGTCCTTTTTTATTCCCATAAGCAAACGATTTTTAATCTCGTTCAGGCGCTCCAGAAGGGATTCTTTCTCAACCACGAGGAGTTCGGCGGCCGCAGAAGGTGTCGGGGCCCTGAAATCTGCTGCCAGGTCAGCAATAGTCAGATCAATTTCATGGCCGACAGCAGATACGACCGGTATGTTCGACTGTCTGATGGCAAGGGCCAGTTCCTCCTGGTTGAATGCCCACAGGTCTTCGAGCGAACCGCCTCCCCGTGTAAGGACAATGACCTCCACATCCAATTCACGATTGACCAGTTCAAGGGCTTTTACCATATCAGAACTCGCTTCATCGCCTTGGACCCTGACAGGGACAACCGTAATCTCAATATTGGCGAATCGTCGGTGGATGATCTTCAGGAAGTCTCGGATCGCTGCCCCGCTGGGGGATGTTATGACCGCCACCCGTTGTGGCAGAAAGGGGAGTGGCTTTTTGATATCCTCGTCAAAGATGCCCTGGGCTGCCAGTTTTTTTTTGAGCTGTTCAAAGGCCAGGGCCAGGGCGCCCACCCCCATAGGTTCCAGATAGTCGAGAATAATCTGATATTCCCCCCGGGGCGGATAGACCCCAAGCCTTCCCTGGGCAAGCACATGCATGCCGTTTTCAGGGGAAAACCTGAGATACCGGGCCTGAAGGCGAAACATGACTGTCCTGATCTGGGCCTTTTCATCCTTTAGAACCATATAGTAGTGCCCGGAGGCAGGTGCACTGAAATTGGAGATTTCTCCCTCCGCCCAGACAAAATCAAACCTGTCTTCCAGAAGGTTCTGGATCTCGCCGGTGAGTTCCGTGATGCTGTAGACCTTTGGGTTCGGGCTTTCAGAAATCAAGATTGAGGCAGCCTGTATAAATAGGGTATAGGATTATATAGGTTCCATTGTCTAAATGCCTGAGTAATGTCGAGCACGCCAGAAGCTTCCTACGTCATTCCGGCGAAAGCCGGAATCCAGTGTTTTCAACAATGTTCAGAAATGTGATTTTGGAACGTTGAAATCTGAACCTGATAACCTGAGTTACGAAATTTATAGAATAATAAGTATGGGTAGACAAGACTATTCCTTTCCGGATAAAAAATATATGAATTTTCTTGACCATTGAACTTTTTTTGATCTATATTTCTTCGTTCGATTGATAAACAAACTAAGGGCTCACACAAAAATAACTTCACATTTTGGCATTTCACCTAACCTAAATCTGAGCGCCAAAAATGCGAACTTATTTTTGTGTGAACCCTAAATTCGGCATCACTTTAACGCGAGTGATTTTCGTCAAATTAATGGAGGCTTGACATGAACGATTTTCTAGAAGAAGGGCCAAAAAATCCTATTAAAATTCAAGATAATACATTTAGAGACGGTCACCAGTCCTTACTGGCCACAAGGATGAGGATCGAAGATATGATACCAATTGCCGAGAAAATGGACAGTGTGGGGTTCTGGGCCATGGAGGTGTGGGGAGGGGCTACCTTTGATACCACACACCGGTTTCTTGCGGAAGATCCGTTCGACCGGTTGAGGACTTTGAAGAAATACATCAAGAAAACCCCCCTCACCATGCTGCTGAGGGGACAGAACCTGGTGGGATACCGCAATTACGCAGATGACGTGGCAAGGTTATTCGTGGATAAATCGTGCGAAGCCGGGATGGACATCTTTCGGGTTTTCGATGCCTTGAATGATTTTCGGAATTTTGAAACTGTGGTGGAGAGGATCAAGGCCAACGGCAAGCACTTCCAGGGCACTATCTGCTACACCCTGACTGAAAAGCGAATGGGCGGCGAGATATTTAATTTGGAATATTATCTCAACAAGGCCAAGGAACTCCAGGATATGGGTGCAGACACGCTCTGCCTGAAAGACATGGCAGGAATCATGTCCCCCTTTGATATTGCAAAGCTGGTCACCGAGCTGAAGAAAACAATTACCATGCCCATTCATCTGCACACGCACTACACAAGCGGCATGGGATCCATGATTTATCTTGAGGCCATTAAGGCCGGCGTAGACATCATAGACACATGCCTTGCTCCTTTTGCCTTGAGGACATCTCAGCCTGCAGTAGAGCCTATTGTTGCCACACTTAACGGGACCACTAGAGATCCGGGATTTGATTTGAGTCTTCTGCTGGAACTGGGTGAATACATTGAGACGATCGCACCCAAATACAGGGACTATCTTGCCAAGCACCGGATGTCTGTCATCGACACGGGGGTACTGGCCCACCAGGTGCCCGGCGGCATGATCTCCAACCTGGTAAGCCAGCTCACAGAGGCAAAGGCCCTTCACAGAATAGACGAGGTGTATAAAGACGTCGCCGTTACCCGAAAGGAACTGGGGATGCCCCCTTTGGTCACGCCCACCAGTCAGATCGTGGGTGTTCAGGCAGTACTCAATGTCCTGTTTGGAAGATATAAAATGGTTACTAATGAGGTCAAGGACCTTGTTTTCGGCCTTTACGGTAAGACTCCCATCCCGGTTGACCCCGAGGTTCAAAAGAAAATATTAAAAGGATACAAAAGAGGGGAGACACCTGTGACAGGTCGCGCGGCGGACTACCTGGATCCTGAGCTCGAAAAGGCCAGGGCCAAAATAGGAGATCTGGCCAAAGACGATTTTGATCTTCTCATTTATGCACTTTATCCTACTACAGGGGAGCAGTTTCTGAAATGGAAATACGGACTGGAGGAAAAACCTTCTGAGGTAAAACCAAAAACTCTGGAGGATATCCGTAAAGAGGATGAAGCAATGGCTGATGCCATTGAAAAGATTTGCCGGACAATGTGACCGTAAGAATTGTGAGAATTTAGGGTTCGCGCAAAAATAAATTCACATTTTGGCGCGAGCCCTTAGTATCAGCCTCTGGGGAAATCGACAGTCGATCCCCAGGGGCTTTTTTTTCGTCTATTAACTCTTGGGCATAAGGGCCAGGCCAGAGAGAGAAGGCTTTGCTGTGGTTGATAGGACCTGTATAGTGAACTAAAGTGAACTAAAGTTATGGAGTGCGCTGAAAGCGCAATCATTGTATTTAATCAAGAATAAGAATCCTGAGCAAAGTATACGCTGTGGGTTGTAAGGTGTTGTGATATTTAAAATTGACCGCGAAGCGCACC